>NZ_JBIMSN010000137.1:0-948 GCF_043944905.1 Antrihabitans spumae | reverse complement strand
CCGAGGGCGAACAGCCCGACCCGCAACGGAACAGCCTGCGTCACATCGAACCCAGCGCTCACGAGCCCCAACACCCGGCCGACCAGCTCCTCGGCGTCCACCGCCACAGACGACAGGTCCGGAACAGCCTGTGCTGCGGGCACAATGACCTGGGTGCCCAGCCCATCGACTTCCGGGTAGAGAGTGCGCAGAATCTCGTGGCGCGCAACTACATCAGCGAATGCAGCCTGCAACGCCGCAACGTGCAGCTGACCGGTCAGACGGATAGCCGCAGGAATGTTGTTCACTGCAGAGGCAGAGTCAATACGGTTCAAGAACCACATCCGTTGCTGCGCCAACGACAACGGCACTTGCTCCGGCCGGTGTTGTGCGACAAGAGCTTTACGCCCGCCACTGCCGGCGTGTCGCTCGACCAACGCTGCGAGCGCGCCTACGGTCGGGGCTTCGAACAAACCTCGCACACCGATCGTTGCGTCCAACGCTGCGCCGAGTCGCGCGGCGACCTGGGTCGCGATCAGCGAGTTTCCGCCTAGCTCGAAGAAGTCGTCATCAAGTCCGACGCGCTCGACGCCCAGAATCTCCGCAAAAGTGCCGGCCACAATTTCTTCGACAGGCGTGGTCGGTGCGCGAAACACCTTGGCCTCGAACACCGGCACCGGCAACGCTTTCCGATCCAACTTGCCCGACGCGTTCAACGGGAACTCACCCAGCACCAACAGCGCGGACGGCACCATGTACGACGGCACGCGCGCGCTCACAGCGTCTCGCAGTACAGCGACATCCACAACCACTCCGGTCTCGGCGACCACGTAGCCCACCAATTGACCGCCCACATGCGGGTCTTCACGAGCAAGGACCACCGCGCGTGCGACCGATTCGTGTGCCGTTAACGCCGACTCGATTTCACCCAGTTCGATGCGCAGCCCACGGACTTTCACCTGGAAATCG
>NZ_JBIMSN010000136.1:0-11854 GCF_043944905.1 Antrihabitans spumae | reverse complement strand
CTGACCAAACAGGGTCACGCGGCGACCACCTCGTTACACCACGCGTTTGGGCTTGACCGAGCGGTCCTCGCAGCTCGCCCGGGTGTTGATCGAGCGTGGCATCGGCGCCGAAGACCTCGTCGCCGTCGCGATCCAACGATCCATCGAATCCGTCCTTGCCGTATGGGCGGTAGCCAAAACGGGCGCGGCCTTCGTCCCGATCGACCCCGAATATCCCGCGGACCGAGTCGCCTTCATCGTGGCAGATTCTGGCGTCGCTCTAGGCCTGACACTTGCCGGCAGACGGGAAGCACTACCCGCGAATGTCGAATGGCTTGTACTCGACTCCCCTGCCGTGCAGAACATGGTCGACGCACAGCCCAGCGACTCCGTTTCCTATCAAGAGCGCGTCCGTCCACTTCTTCTCGGCCATCCGGCCTATGTCATCTACACCTCGGGATCGACCGGACGCCCCAAAGGCGTCATCGTCACCCACGCCGGACTGGCGAACTTCGCCGCCGAACAACGCGAGCGTTATTCGATCACGACAGAGTCCCGGACCCTGCACTTCGCCTCCCCCAGCTTCGACGCCTCCGTCCTGGAACTGCTGCTCGCAACGTGCGCGGGCGCCACCATGGTCATCGCCCCCATCGACGTCTACGGCGGTGCCGAACTCGCCCAACTACTCCGCACCGAACACGTCACCCACGCCTTCATCACCCCCGCCGCACTCGCTTCCGTCGACCCCAGAGGACTCGACGAACTCCGCGTCGTCGTCGGCGGTGAAGCCTGCGCACCCCAACTCGTCGATCGTTGGTCGGCCGGCCGCGGTTTCTACAACGGTTACGGACCCACCGAAACCACGATCATGACCAACATCAGCGATCCGCTCGAGCCGGGTCAGCCGATCGTCATCGGCGCCGCCATCCGCGGCATGTCCGCCTACGTCCTCGACAGCCGACTCAAACAAGTACCCACCGGCGTCACCGGCGAGCTCTACCTCGCCGGCCCCGGCCTGGCCCGCGGCTACAACCAACGACCCGGCCTCACCGGCGAACGATTCGTCCCCAACCCCATGGGCGAACCCGGCGACCGGATGTACCGCTCCGGCGACCTCGCACGGTGGCGACCCGACAACACCGTCGAATACGTCGGCCGCGCCGACTTCCAAGTCAAACTCCGCGGCTACCGCATCGAACTCGGCGAAATCGACGCCGCCCTCGCTGCCCACCCCGACGTCGACTTCGCCGTCACCCTCGCCCGCGAAATCAGCACCGGCACACAAGCACTCGTCGGCTACGTCGTCCCAGCCGCCGGACGCACCATCGACGTCCACACCCTCACCGACTTCGTCGGCGCCAGCCTGCCCGCCTACATGGTCCCGACCACCATCATGACCCTCGACGCCATCCCCCTCACCCCGGTCGGCAAGCTCGACCGAGCAGCACTTCCCGCACCGGAACTGATTGCGCGGGAGTACGTCGAGCCCGTTACTCGTACCGAACGAGTAGTTGCCGGCGTCTTCGCTGCGGTGCTGAAAGCGGACCAGGTCGGCGCAGGAGACAACTTCTTCGACCTGGGTGGCAACTCGCTGGCAGCGACGCTGGCCGTCACGCGCATCGGTGCCGAGGTCGGTGTTCGAGTCCCTGCCCGATTGCTGTTTCAGTTCTCGACGGTCTCGGCGCTCGCTGCGCAGGTGGATGGATGTCGCGCACGCGAGCAGCCGCCACTCGTGGCCCGACCCCGCCCCGAACAGCTGCCGCTCTCCTTGCCGCAACAGCACATGTGGTTGACCAACCAGTTCGACGTATCGTCACCGAACTACAACGTGCCCTTCGCCATTCGACTCACCGGAACCTTGGATGTCGACGCGCTACGGGCTGCGATCGGCGACGTCGTCGAGCGGCACGAACCGTTGCGGACGATCTACCCCGACTCCGAAACCGGCCCCTACCAAGACGTTCTTACTGCAGCCCAAGCTGTTCCGGCACTCGAGCTGGAGCAGATCGACGAGACCGCGATCCAGCCCGCTCTGATCGCCTTGGCGTCGCAAGGTTTCGACCTTTCCCGCGAAGTGCCCATTCGCGGCCGTCTGCTGCAGATCGCCGACAACGACAGAGCCGACCAAGACGTAGTCCTGGTCCTGGTGCTGCACCACATCGCCTGTGATGGAACCTCACTCGCGCCCTTGGTGAAAGATGTCACCATCGCCTACGCAGCGCGCGCCTTCGACACCACCCCGAGTTGGCAACCGCTGCAGGTGCAGTACGCCGACTACGCCATGTGGCAACGCGAACTGCTCGGCGAGGAAACCGATCCAGCATCGCTGTCGGCCGAACAATCCCGTTACTGGGTCGGCCAACTCGCCGGAACCCCGGAAATGTTGGAACTGCCCACCGACCGACCACGACCCGTCGCAGCCAGCGGACTCGGCGACAACGTCGAATTCGACATCCCCGCAGACATTCTCGACCGACTGCACCACATCGCCCGCGACCGCAACGCCACACTGTTCATGGTCATTCACGCCGCCCTGGCGATCGTGCTTGCCCGGCTGAGCAATTCCGACGACATCTGCATCGGCACCCAGATCGCCGGACGTGGTGAAGAAGCCCTCGACGACCTCGTCGGCATGTTCGGCAACACCCTCGCACTACGCACCGACGTAGCACCCGACGACTCCTTCATCACACTGCTGGATCGAGTCAGAGCCGCGGACCTCGGAGCCTTCTCCAACGCCGACCTCCCCTTCGACCGAGTCGTAGAGCTGCTGCGCCCCAACCGATCCCTCGCCTTCTCCCCACTGTTTCAAGTGCTGCTGATGTTGCAGAACTTCACCCCGCCTACCCTGGCGCTCCCCGAACTGAGTATCGCCCCGATCGAACCCGAGGTCGTTGTCGCAAAGCTGGACTTGAGTGTCGTTGTGGCAGAACACGTACAACCAGATGGCACGATCGTCGGCGCATCGGGCACCGTCACCTACGCAACAGACCTCTTCGACCGCATGACCATCAAACGATTCACTGCACGCCTGCGCGCCGTTCTGGAAGAAGTCGCTTTCAACGAGACCGTGACTGTCGGCGACATTCGAGTCGTTCTGGAGTCCGAAGAATTTTTGATCGACTCCATCAACGGCGCTGTCTCACAAAAGCATTCGAGCACGTTGGTCGATTTGTTCACCGAGCAGGTCGATCGCACACCGGACGCGATCGCACTCGTCTCCGACGACGACCAACTCACCTACGCCCAACTCGACACCCGCACCAACGCCCTCGCCCAACACCTCATCACCGCAGGTGTCGGACCCGACACCCTCGTCGGACTCGCCATCCGCCGCGGCATCGACCTCATCACCGCCATCTACGCCGTCCTCAAAGCCGGCGGCGCCTACATCCCCATCGACCCCGACCACCCCACCGACCGCACGCACTACGTCATCGCCACCAGCGCACCTGTGCTGATCCTCACCGCAGACGACGACACCGCGCTGCCCACCGATGTCGTGCGATTGCGTATCGACACCCTCGAACTCGACGAGAGCGCACCGCGCCCCACACCACACATCCATCCCGACAACGCCGCCTACGTCATCTTCACCTCCGGCTCCACCGGACGACCCAAAGGCGTCGTCGTCACCCACCGCGCCGTGGTCAACCAAATGTGGTGGATGCGCACCCACTACGACCTCACCGCCGCCGACGCACTGCTGCACAAAACACCTGCAACCTTCGACGCCTCGGTCTGGGAAATCTACCTACCCCTGCAAATCGGCGCGCGGATGATCATCGCCCGCCCCGACGGCCACCTCGACGCCGACTACCTCCAACACCTCATCACCCACCATCAGGTCGCCATCGTCGAATTCGTCCCGTCGATGCTCGCCCTGTTCCTCGCCGACCCCGACCTCGCACTCCCCGACACCCTGCGCTACGTCTCCGTCGGCGGTGAAGAACTCACCCCCGCACTGCTGCACCGCTATCACCAGAGCAGCACTGCAATCCTCGACAACACCTACGGCCCCACCGAAGCCACCGTCACCTCCACCGTGCACCGCACCCACTCCACCGACACCGGCACCGTCCCCATCGGCGGACCCGTCCCCAACACCGCCGTCTACGTCCTCGACTCCCGCCTGCAACGCGTCCCCATCGGCGTCCCCGGCGAGCTCTACCTCGCCGGGGTCCAACTCGCCCGCGGCTACCTCAACCGCCCCGACCTCACCGCCGAACGCTTCGTCGCCGACCCCGCCGACATCGGCGCCCGCATGTACCGCACCGGCGACCTCGTCCGCATCACCGAAACACCACAGGGGACTGGAACACTCGAGTTCCTGGGCCGCACCGACTTCCAAGTCAAACTCCGCGGCCTGCGCATCGAACTCGGTGAAATCGAAACCGTTCTCACCGCCCACCCCAGCGTCGCGCGCGCCGTCGTTGCAGTGGTCGGCGATGGTGGCCCCGGCGACCAACTCGCCGCCTACGTCGTCGCCGAACACCACCACACCATCGACACCACCACCCTCACCACCCACGCCGAAACAGCCCTACCGCAATACATGGTCCCCCACCACATCGTCGAACTCGACCACCTACCACTAGGCCCCAGCGGCAAACTCGACCGAAAAGCACTACCCCACATCGACACCCACCACACCACACCCACCTACCGAGCACCCGCCACCCCCACCGAACAAGCCATCGCCGACATCTTCGGCGAACTCCTCGACGCCGAACACATCGGCGCCGACGACAACTTCTTCGAACTCGGCGGCAACTCCCTCATCGGCATGCGCGTCATCGCCCGCACCAACAACGCACTCGAGACCACGTTCGGTATTCGTGATCTGTTCGCCTATCCGACGCCCTCCGCTATGGCGGCGCACGTTGGGCAGAGAACCGGCACCACCCGACGGCCTCTCGTTCCAGCGGCTCGTCCGGCACACATTCCGCTTTCCCCACCGCAAGAACGCATTTGGTTCATCAATCAACTCGATCCGCAGTCGTCGGCGTACAACATCCCACTCGTGGTGCGGTTGACAGGCGACCTGAACGTTCGAGCCTTCGGCGCAGCCGTGCGCGATGTCATTGCTCGGCACGAGTCGCTACGAACCATGTATCCCCAGTTCGACTATCGCCCCGAGCAGGTGATCCTCGACGAAGGCGCGTGTGTGCTGGACCTCGCGCCGGAGCCAGTCGCTGCGGGAGACCTTCCGGCGCGGCTGGCGGCCATCATCGGCGCGGGCTTCGACGTCACCACCGAGGTCCCGATTCGCGGATCGTTGCTCGAACTCGGCGAATCAGATTTCGTAGTTGCCTTGGCAATTCACCACATCAGCGCCGACGGCTTCTCCATGGGTCCACTCGCTCGCGATCTGCTGGTCGCATACGGCGCGCGGGCGATCGATGCCGAACCGGCATGGGATGAGTTGCCGATTCAATACGCCGACTACGCGGTCTGGCAACAGGACGTTCTCGGTTCCGAGTCCGATCCCGATAGTGTGCTGTCGAATCAAATGGCCTACTGGCGAACACAACTCGACGCGTTGCCCGAGCAACTGGACCTGCCGAACGATCGACCGCGCCCGGATGTCGCGTCACAGCGCGGCGCCGCATTCGACTTCTCTGTTCCTGCCGAGTTGCACCGCCGCCTGAACACACTTGCACGCGAGCACAACTCGACGTTGTTCATGGTCGTTCACAGCGCGCTCGCAGTGCTGCTCGCTCGACTCACCGGCACCGCCGACATCGCGGTGGGAACGCCTGTGAGCGGACGCGGCGTCAGAGCGCTGGACGACCTCGTCGGGATGTTCGTCAACACACTTGTGCTGCGAACTGCCGTCGACGCAGGCTCGACGTTCGCAGAACTGCTGCGAGACAACAAAGAATGCGACCTCGCGGCACTCGCCAACGCTGACGTGCCGTTCGAGCGGTTGGTCGAAGCGCTGAATCCGCCGCGGTCGCAATCAAGGCATCCGCTGTTCCAAGTGATGCTCACCTTCCACAACCAAGCGCCCCCGACCTTCGACGTGGACGGGCTTGCGGTGAGCGCGATGCCCTCCTACGTCAGCACGACGACCTACGACCTACAGCTGACGGTTACCGGGACAACCGACGCCGACGGCACCGCACAAGGTATGCACTGTGCTTTTGCCTACGCCACAGATCTTTTCGACGAACGAACTGTTGCCACCTTCGCAGAACGGTTGCACCGCATTCTGTCCGCCGTCACGGCCGATCCGCAGACAACCGTCGGCGACATCGATCTGCTCGACCCGACCGAACGTCGGCAACTGTCGACCGACTGGGTCTCCTCCGGGGACGATTCCGGAGTCGACGCGACACTTGCCGAGAGGTTCGGGCGCGCAGCCGCCCAGCACTCCAACTCCGTGGCCGTTCGATTCGGCGACGATGAGCTGACCTACGCGGAATTGGATGCCCGGTCGAACCAGCTGGCTCGCATACTCATCGACCGCGGCGTGACGCCGGAGTCACTGGTAGCCATTTCACTGCCCCGCTCACTCGATCTGGTGGTCGCGCTGCTTGCCACCGTGAAAGCCGGTGGCGGCTACCTGCCGATCGATCCGACCTACCCGGCGGAACGGATAGCATTTATGCTCGCCGATGCGCTACCGGTCTGTGCCATAACGACTTCGGCCAGTGGTATCGAGATCCCGTTGGACATACAGGTACTCACCCTCGACACTCTCGACCTGACCGATGTGAAGACCGAGCCGATCACCGACGCGGACCGTTCCTCGCCGCTTCGATCCTCGAACGTCGCGTACGTCATCTATACCTCCGGATCGACCGGACGCCCGAAAGGTGTTCAGGTTCCTCATCGCAACGTCGTCACACTCTTCGCGAACACCGAAGAGTCGTACGGTTTCGACCACACCGACGTCTGGACGATGTTCCACTCCTACGCCTTCGACTTTTCGGTGTGGGAAATCTGGGGACCGTTGCTGTACGGCGGAACCCTGGTCGTCGTCGACTACGTCACTTCGAGATCGCCGGAAGAGTTTCTGGAACTGCTTCGCCGCGAACGAGTTACCGTCCTCAACCAGACGCCGTCGGCGTTCTATCAGCTCGCGGACGCCGATCGACGTGTCGACGGGGCGCCGCTGGAATTGCGATACGTCATCTTCGGTGGTGAAGCACTCGACGTTCGGCGTCTGGCGGATTGGTACAGCCGTCACCCCGACGACGCGCCACGACTGGTGAACATGTACGGCATCACCGAGACCACCGTCCATGTGTCGCTTCGCGAGTTGGATCAGCCAACCGCCGTCGCCGCAGCGCGCAGTGTTGTGGGTCGGGCGATCCCAGGGCTACGGGTGTACGTGCTGGATTCTCGCCTTCGGCCGGTGCCGGTCGGAGTTCGTGGCGAAATGTACATCGCGGGTGGACAACTCGCCCGCGGCTATCTCGGACGTCCCGACCTCACGGCAGCACGCTTCGTCGCGTCGCCACTCGGTGCCAGCGGCGAGCGTTTGTATCGGACCGGCGATCTCGGGTGTTGGAACTCCTCCGGCGAGCTCGAGTATCTAGGCCGCGCCGACGACCAGGTGAAGATCCGCGGATTCCGAATCGAGTTGGGCGAGATCGAAGCAGCGGTCTTGGCTGGTCCCTCGGTCGGTCAGGCGACGGTTGTCGTACGCACCGACAACAACGATCAGCGCCTCGTGGCATACGTGGTTCCCACACCCGACGAGTCGGTCGATCTCGACGAACTGCGCGAGACTGCAGCGCGATCGTTGCCGCCCTACATGGTCCCGTCCGCGTTCGTCGCTGTCCATTCGATTCCGTTGACCGCCAACGGCAAGCTCGACAAGGGCGCGCTGCCTGTTCCAACGTTCGAGGCTGCCAGTTTCCGCAGCGCCACAACGACTCTCGAGCAGGTTGTTGCAGACGTCTTCAGCGACGTGCTGGACGTGCCACGAGTCGGTCTCGACGACGACTTCTTCGCCCTCGGCGGAAACTCCCTGTTGGCAACACAACTCGTGACCGGCTGAAGGAGTCGAGCGGAATCGCGGTACGGGTGCAATGGCTCTTCGCCACCCCGACCGTCGAGCACCTCGCGGCGCGGATGTCGAAGGAAGCAACGGCATCACCTACAGCCGAGGACGATTCGTCCCTGCAGGTGTTGCTCCCGCTGCGGACAGCCGGACACCTCGCGCCCTTGTTCTGCGTGCACCCGATGTTCGGCCTTGCGTGGAACTACTCCGGCCTCGCGCCGCATCTCGACTCCCAGCGGCCTATCTACGGATTGCAGACTCCGGTGGCACTCGAGCAGGATGCCCGAGTCGAGTCGATCACCGCTCTTGCAGCGCGCTACGTCGAGGAGATCCGTTCGGTCCAGCCACACGGGCCGTACCATCTGCTGGGCTGGTCACTCGGCGGTGTGATCGCGCATGCGATGGCCACCCGCCTACAGGCTGACGGCGAAGACGTCCAGACGCTGGTGATGCTCGACAGCACTCGACACACCGACCCCGTCCGATTTCGGTCGGAACTCGTCGGGCTGCTCGCCGAGTTGGGCATCGACATCGGCGACGACGACAGTACGGACGAGTTGTCCATCGAGCGGGCGGCGATCCTGCTCGAATCGATCCCCAACGAGCTTGTTGCGCTTACTCCCGAGCGGGTCCAGCGTATGTATGCGGGCGCGGCCCGGTCCCTGCCGATATCGTCCGCTTTCGAGCCTGCAGTCTTCGATGGCGACCTGCTCTACTTCTCGGCAGCCGACGAGCCGGATCGGGAGTGCCGGCAGGAATGGCAACGCTACGTATCCGGGAACGTCGTCGAAATCGAACTCCCGTGTGGTCACGCAGACCTGCTTTCCACGGCGTCGGTCGCGGTCATCGGACCGATCCTGGAGAACGAAGTCGTCACTTCGAGGTAGCGCGCCTCGTGAGCGGCCGGTGCTGCCGGGTTCCACTGGCCCGGTTGAGGGTAATCCTTTCGGGTTTGCCGGTTCGAGTCGTGTCGGTCAGTCGGGCTGCAGACGAGCCAGCGCTGTAGTGAGCAGGTGGGCCCAGGATGCGTGAACCGATAGTCGGACGCGGCTTCGTCGAGCATGGCGGGCCAGGCGTGCCGCGACGGAGAACAGTTGCAGCCAGAGCAGTTGGGTTCCCACCATCGCGCCCGATGATCGGCGAAGCCGATCATTTGCATCCAGTTGGTCAGTTCCATGGCCTGTTGCACGATCGCGCACCAGATCCGGTTCCGGTCGAACCCGTGCATGGAAGGTTTGACAGCCCAGAGTCTTTCGCAGCTCGGATCCGGTCCTCGCAGCGGGCACGACGACGGTCGCGTAGTTCGAGATCGGACAGTTGTCCACGGGTGGTGTTGTTGGCGAACGCGGTGAGCCGCAGCCCGTTAGAGTCGGTGAACCGGAGATGTCCCCCGGGGTGGGGTTGTTCTCTACGCACCATGAGCCGCATCCCTCGGGCCAGCCGGTCAAGTCGAGCAATCCGGTTATCTCGGCGACCCAGGCGCCGTCGTTGATCGCACCGTCGGCGTCGTAGGCCGGTGTCCACGCTGACTCGGGAAGCAGGCCGATCGCTGCCGCGGCTGCCTCGTAAATGAAGAACCCGAGCGAGTACGACAGGCGCCGTTTGTGCAGGTAGTCGAGCAATTCGTGGGTTCCGCCCGCTGTGGCGGCGCGGATCAGTACCTTGCGTCCGACCCCCGGTAACGCGTTGAAACGGTAACTGCGCCAACGTATCCTCCACGACCTGTTTGTGGTCGGCGGCGGTGTTGGAGCCGGCGTTGCCTGAGCCCAGCATGATCGCCAAAGGTTCACCCGAGCCGACGCGGCAGTGGTCGGCGAATGCGTACAACGGGTAGAAGCCGAAGCCACGTTTGCAGTTCGGGGCTGCGTTCTCCTTGTCCGAGTGCGCGGTCACCAGAGTGGCGTCCAGATCGATCACCAAGGGCTGCGAGCAGAATCGCTGACAGTCAACGCTTTCGGAGCATCGGCGGCCAATACCGTGAGTAGCCGCCATACCATCGGGTCCGCCGTCACCGGTCCGAACACGCCCGGCTCGGCCCGCAGTACGGCGGCATCGGCCAGGCAGTCTCCACCGATCGCGACCTAGATCGCCAAGTCTACCAGCGCCTTGCCTGGATCGTGCGTCGCGAGCAGTCTGCGCCACATGGTCAGCGCCGCCGACAACGCCTGGTTAGGCCTGTCTGCCGTGTGCAAGAGCACCGCCCCGGTATGCGACACGACACCGGATCCGGTGTCGTGTCGCATCGACGGACAACGGCGGGTACCAAAATGTAGACTTTCGCACCCGAACGATGTTCCTCGATCTCGGATTGATTCAACCTTCGCAACTCGAATTGCCCCAGGCCAGGTCACCATTCTTCATTTCCGACACGAAGCGCCCGCGAAATCATCGTGAAAGCGCACGGCTGAGGTCGCCACCGGCATTTGTCGGCGGCGTCGGAGACCACTTCAAATTTGCCTGACGTTAAACAAATCTACATCAGGCCGGCAAATTGCCGGTGTAAGTCACTCACAATCTCGTAACGCTTCATCGAGGATTGGCCCGACGAGCGTAATAGCATCAGGGGTCATCATCTGGTCGTGCGGCACATCGATAAATCGATTTTCGATCGCGCCAGAAACGAATGGCCGCCACGTGTATGCTGCATCTTCAGGCTCAGGGTGGGTGCTCGCGCTCACGTAGAACATATCGCCGTCGAATTCGACCGGTTCGTAGTCGGCCATGAGCCTTGGCGTTGTGACGATAGAAGCAAAAAGTCGCTGAACGTTGTCCGTGGATAGCGATATGAGGCCGTCGCCCGAAAGAATTGCAACAATTTGCTCAGCACGTTCCAGCGACAGTTCGCGGACAATTTCCCCCGCCGGAACATCGACGCCTATGCCACGCAGCGCGGCCGTCAGCTCGGTATCGAATACCTCCATCTCGGGTTCGAGTTGCGAGTCCAACATTATGAGCTTTGAAACTTCCCGCCCCTGTTCACGCAGCATTACGGCGACCGCATGCGCAATATTGCCGCCCAGCGAATAGCCCAACAAACAGATCTGACCATCGGGCTGGATCTGCGTGATCTCGTCGACGTATCGGACAGCAAGTTCTTCGATCGAAGCAGCAGGCGGGCCAGGCTCGCTCAGAGCCGGGTTCTGCAGGCCGATCAGCGGTCGATCGGCATCGATTTCGCTCGTGAGCCCTGCGTAGAGCCACGACAAACCAATCATCGGGTGAATGGCAAACAACGGCGACCGGGTACCGGTACGGCGCAAATGAATGACGACCCCCTGTCCAGCGTCGGTCATAGGCGACGATCCCGAATCGCGGGACGCGACGATCTGAGACGCGAGTCCACTCACCGTGGCATCGCCGAAGAACCACTGCACCCGAACGTCTACGCCCGTGCTCTTACGCAACCTCGCTGCCACCTGTGTGGCGATGAGGCTGTTGCCGCCTAGCGCGAAGAAGTCGTCATCGGCGCCCACTTGCTCAAGTCCCAGGAGTTCGACAAACGCGTCGGCAACCGCTTGTCCTTCTGGAGTGCCGGGCGCGCGATACTCGCGAGTTTTGATGGTGGGGTTGGGCAGTGCCTTCCGGTCCAGCTTTCCGGAGGCGTTGAGTGGCACTGATGCGAGGACAACCCAGGCCGTCGGGATCATGTACGACGGCAACTGCCGCCCCAAGCGGACCTGCATCTCGACACTATCCAGATCGATTCCCTCGACAGGCACGACGTAGCCGACCAGTTGATCACCCGTCACAGGATCAGTTCGGACCGATACCACAGCCTGCGCGACACCGTCCAACGCCGTTAGCGCCGACTCGATTTCACCCAGTTCGATGCGCAGCCCACGGACTTTCACCTGGAAATCG
>NZ_JBIMSN010000135.1:0-9215 GCF_043944905.1 Antrihabitans spumae | reverse complement strand
GACCACACCCCATTTTCACCCCAGCAGCGCGTCCGGAGGGCACCTTTAACTCACGAGGTGCGGAGCCCCCGTACCTGATCACAGCGCGCTCGCTCGCCGAGTACCTCGCGATGTTCGGCCTAGCCGAGAAGGACATCCGCGGCCGAATACTCGATTGCCCAGGCGGTGCAGCCAGTTTCACTGCGCAAGCATGCGAACTCGGCGCTGAGGTCGTCGCCGTCGACCCGATCTACGCCGCACCCGCGGCCGAGGTCGCGAAGCACGCGCTCGCGGAGGCGGGACGCAGCTCAGCATGGACGACGGCGTCGGCAGCGCGCTACGTGTGGGACTTCTACGGTGACGCGGCAGGCCACCACGACTCCAGGCGCGCTGCCGCACAACGCTTCGCGACCGATATCGTGGCACACCCGCTGCGCTACATCGCGGCATCGCTACCCGCACTCCCCTTCGCCGACAACACCTTCGATCTTGTGTTGAGCTCCCATCTGCTGTTCACCTATGCCGACAGACTCGACCTCGCGTTCCATGTCGCAGCACTGACCGAGTTGGCGCGCGTCAGCGCAGGCGACGTTCGCGTGTATCCACTGGTCGACCACGCCGGTGACAGGTTGGACGATCTTGTAGCCGAGTTGCGAACCGAATTGAGCCGCAACGGAATTACATCGGACATCCGACCAGTCGAGTTCGAATTTCAGCGCGGCTCGAACACGATGCTCGTGCTCGAATAATCGGTGGCGGCTTCGCCGCTCGTGAGTCCTTTCGGAGGGCGGGACCACCGAAAGGACTCACGAGGCGCGCAGCGCCCCATCGACAACCAGACCCACCACCGTCGGCAGGCCACGTGCAAACTTGCGGCCGACCGCCACGCCGAACAGCGGCGCCAACGGGCCGTCGATGTGCACACCGTGAGTCACCCGTACACCGTCTGCGACGGTCTCGATTCGGTGCGGAAACGACAGCACAGCCAGCGGCAGCCGGATCGCGAAGTTCATCGCCACGTTCGGTTCGAGTTCGGTGAACGTGAACCGTTGCGCCGGACCGGATGTCTTGACCTTGCCGGTCGCACCAACCGCCACAGGGCCGTCGACGCGCGCCCATGTCAGATCGGGATCGTCCTCGGACCAGGTGGCCATGGTCGTCCACCGGTTGTAGACGGCCTCGGGCGACGCAGACGTCACTACGCCGTATTCGTATGTCCATGCCATAGTCAGTCTCGATTCTCTACAGTCACAAGGCATTCGCGGGCCGCACGTTCACCTGCACGGACGGCGCCGTCCATGTATCCGGCCCAGCGGTCCGCGGTCTCGGTACCCGCCCAGTAAATCGGCCCGACCGGACGCGCGAGCCAGCTGCCGTAGCGGGTGAGCGCACCTGGCGGCACGGCCGAAGTCGGCCCACCACCGATCCAGTCCTCGCCGGCCCAGCGCTGGTCGACGAAAGCTGTCGGATGCATCGCGTCGTCGCCGAACACTGTTGCGAACGAGGACAACGCGCGCAGCCTGCGTTCGTGAGGAGGTAACCGATCGTAGGACCGTGCGTAGTCGGCGCCGATGAAGCCGAGCAGTATGCCCGGACCGTCGGCGGACGGACTGGTGTCGAACGTCGCGAAGATCGGCCCCGCATCGGACAGCGTCTGACCGTTGAGACCGTTGTCGCGCCAGAAGGGTCGCTCGTAACTGGCATACACCTTCGTCAGCACACCCTGCGGCCACCGCTGGCCGAGACTCCGATGTTCCACCGGGAGTACGGGATAGAAGTCGATGCGGCTGCGCATCGCCGGCGGCACCGCGACGATCACAGCTTTTGCGGTCACCGTCCGCGAACCAGCGCTCACTGCCGCCCCGCCGTCGGACCATTCGACCCTACGGACCGCGGACCCGAGACTGATCGACTCGCCGAGCCTTTCGGCCATGCTCATCGAAATCCTCTGCGTACCATCAGGAAAGTGCTCTTGCTGCGCGCCGCCCTTGGTTGCGAGCATACGGTCGATACCGCCACAGCCGCGGATGTAATCGAGTACGTACAGCATCGAAATCTCCGCAGGCTCACATCCCCACGACGTCTTTGCGACGATCGCGAACAGGTCCTTGCTCGATTGCGACGCATGTTGTGCGGCAAGCCAACTCGCCAAAGTGTGCGAGTCGAGTTCGGCAGCGTTCTTCCCGTCCCACGGCGTACCCTGCGGGAGAGCCTTGGCGAGCCGATCGATCTTGAATTGCAGACGGCCGATGTCGACCAGATTTCCGACGCCGAGGCTCGGCACCGTTCCGGAATAACGTCGCACTCGACCGCGCCACGACACCGCCGATTCTCCAACGGTATTGGTCGGATGATGGGCACATGCCGTTTCCTGTGCGAGGGCAAGGATCCGGTCCTGCGTCGGGCCGACGAAGGTGCCGCCGAGGTCGACGTTGGCACCGTCGAGTTTGTGATTCAGGGTGCGACCACCCACTCGGTCGTTCGCTTCGAAGACATGCACGCTGTGCCCCAACGCAACGAGATTGCGCGCCGCGGACAAGCCCGACAGACCGGCGCCGACGACGACGACATCGACCGCAGGCGAGGACGTCACACCACCACACCTGTCTGCTGTGCGGCGGCGATGTAGGAATCCAGACCCGCGAGGTCGAACGATCCATGGTCGCTACCGAGACCGGTCGCCACGTGTGCGGCTGCCGCACAACCTAATTCGGCCGAAGCCTGCAGGCTGCGACCGAGTGCGATACCTCGCATGAAACCTGCCGAGAACGCGTCGCCACAGCCCGTGGTGTCGACAACGTCGATGGCGAAAGCGGGTACTGCCGTGCTTGTTTCGGCATCCACCACCAGCGCGCCGTCTGCACCCGCGGTCGCAGCAACACACCCGACCCCACGATCGAGCAACATTCTGCACCCCTCGAGCAGGGTCGAGGCGTCGGTGAAGCCGAGCACCTGTTCGTCGTTGGGCAGCAGATAGTCGAGGTGCGGCAGCGCGGGCGCGATCCACTCGAGCAGACCAGGGTTGCCAGGCGCAAGAATATCGGCCGAGGTGACGACGCCGTGTTCGCGTGCGTGCGAGAGGATCACGGCGGCCTTTTCGCCGCCGAGAAACTCCGGTGCGCCGAAATGCAGGTGCGTCGCGCTAGCGATCAGGTCCATCGGCACGTCGTCGAGTCCGTACCCGACGGTGGCGCCGACGACGTGGAACGCGGGCCGATCACCGTTCGGACGAATCGGCAAAACCGTTGCCGAAGTTTGGAATTCGGCCTTACGAACGAGATACTCGGTCGAGATGCCGAAGTCCTCCAACAGCATCGTGAGCATTCGGCCCGCATTGTCGGTACCGATAGCACCGGCAGAGTGCACTTCCGCACCCAACTTTGCGAAGGTGAGCGCCGTACCGCCTGCCGCACCAGCCGCGGTCACTTTGATCTGCTCGACTAGTTGAGACCCTTGACCTTCCGGTATCTCGGCTACCGGACGGGCGAGCACATCGAGGATGTACACCCCGAGGGCGACAACTTTCATGACTACGCTCCTGCAGTTTCGATGTCCGACAACGGTTGTGTCGTTCCGTATTTCATTTCGACGGCAGCCTGTACAACGGCCATCTGCGCAGCCTGATCGAGAGCGCGGACCTCCCCCATCGACCGCGCCCGCCAGTAGATCGTGGCGGCCCATTCCAGCAGCTTGCTCGATTCGACCGCTGCAGCCAGGTCCGCACCGTAGGTGACGGCACCGTGATTCGCCAGCAGTGCAGCCGACTTACCTTGCAGCGCTTCGACTACCGCTGCCGCGAGCTCCGGACTTCCGAACGTCGCGTACGGCGCAACGCGGACACTGCCGCCGAGGGTGAGCATCTGGTAGTGCACGCAGGGCAGTTCGTCCACGACGCACGACACCGCAACACACGTCGTCGCGTGTGTGTGCACGACGGCGCCTGCGCCGAAGTTGCGATAGATCCCGAGGTGCAGTTCCAGCTCCGAGGTGGGTTCGAACTCTCCGTCGAGCACCTCGCCGTCGAGGCCGACGATCGTGACCTGAGCATCGGTCATCGATTCGAACCGTGCGCCGGTTGCAGTTATGGCCAGGGCATCCCCGACCCGCGCACTTACGTTCCCTGCGGTCCCGAGCACCAGACCGTCGGCCGCGAGTGTGCGGCATGCTGCCGCGACTGCCCTTCTGACCTCGTCCGACATTTTTCCTGTCTGCTTTCGATTGCCGCATTCGATCACCGCCGAGGGTTGCTTGCAACGGTGACGTGGATTACAGTCCCAGCTTAACTGGACGAATGACCAGTTCGCAACCGATCCAACCCAACATCTCCGAGGAGCACCGTGGCGTCGTCGAATCCCCGCACCGGATCCATTGGCCGTTATGTCGCAGCAACGTCGGCGGGTCTGCTGCTAGCGGCTGCCGCGATCGCTATCCAAGCCGCCCCACGGGCGGACGCAGCACCGATCGGCGAAACCTATGTCGCCCTTGGAGATTCCTACGCTGCGGGTTCTGTGGTCCTGCCACAGACCGAATTGCTCACCTGCGCACGTTCGGCAATCAACTACCCAGCACTTGTGGCAAAAGAACTTGGTGCGACAACTTTCCGGGACGTCACCTGTGGCAGCGCAACAGCAGAGGATTTCGTTCACCCGCAGGCTGGCAACGTGCTCGGTACCGCGGCACCGCAGTACGACGCCCTCAGCGCCGACACCACGCTCGTCACCGTGACCATCGGCGGCAACGACATCGATCTGGCCGATTCGGTCTTCACGTGTGTCAATCCTCTACCGGAACCGAACGGAAGGTCGTGTGCGGACGGGTTCACCGCAGGTGGACGGGATGTATTCGCGGATCGGATCGCGGAGTTCGCACCGACCTACGGCACAGTCATCGATCAAATTCGCTCACGTGCACCGCAGGCGGAGATTGTCCTCGTCGGCTATCCATCCGGCTTCCAGCCCGGCGGTTGCCCCGGCATGCAGCCTGTCTGGCCGCGCGATGCCGACTACATCCAGCGCACCCTCACCGCGCTGAACGCCGTCATGGCAGAACAGGCAGCAGCCAACGGCGCGACCTACGTCGATGTCGCAACTTCCTCGGTCGGGCACGACGCTTGCGCGGCACCGGGCGTCCGCTGGCTGGAAGGCATCGTTCCGTCCAGTCCGACCTCGCTGGCACCGATCCATCCGAACGCCGCGGGCCAAGCCAACATGGCTCGTCAGGTCCTTGCTGCACTCGGCCGATGAGGACCCTACGTTTCGCCGTTGTTGCAGTAGCTGCGGCCACAACGTTTCTCGCACCGACTGCAACGGCGGCGCCGGCACTATGTGACGGCAACTGGGTCGGGTCGTTCAGCGCTGCACCTGGTTTCGTCAACTCGACACCGCCGCAGAATTCGACGGTCCGCGCAATCGTGGTACCCCATCTCGGTGGTGAGACACTCCGACTCACCATGACCAATCGCTTCGGAACGCAGCCGCTGACCGTCGAGACCACCTACGTCGGACGAAGCGTCGACGGGAACGGCCGAGCTGGTCGGCGGCACCAACACGCCCGTGACCTTCGACGGTCGCGGAACAGTCACGATTCCGCCGGGCGCCGACATCGTCAGCGACGCTGTGCGATTCGACACCGTCGCCTTCCAGCCACTCGCCGTGAGCATGTATCTCGGACAGGCAGCGGCGACGTCCGAGCATTTCGACGCTCATCAAATGAGCTGGCTCGCAATGGGTTCCAATGCGGCAGCTGATGTGGGCGGCCAGCGTTTCACCGTGCCGTATCCGCTGCTCCCCATCGTGAACCGCGTCGACGTGGAGGCCACTGCGGGCCGCACGATCGTCACCTTCGGCGATTCGATCACGGACGGCTTCCACAATGTGCCGATGCAGCTGGGCACCTTCGGCGCCAACCAGCGCTACCCCGACTACCTTGCTCGGCGCGTCGCGGCAACACATCCGAAGGTCGGTGTCGTCAGCGCTGGTATCAGCGGCAATCAGGTGACCCGCGACGCCACCCCCGGCTTCGAAACAACACTCGGCTACGGACCATCCGCAGTCAGTCGCTTCGACCGCGACGCACTGGCCGTGCCCGGCGTCACCGACGTCATCCTGATGGAAGGCACCAACGATCTCGCAAGCACCTTTCACGCACCGTCCACCATCGAGCAAATCACCGCCGGGCTCGCCGAGTTGATCACCCGAGCGCATGCGCGTGGCGTCCGCGTGCACCTCGGCACCATTCCGCCACGGACCGACGTCCTGGCACCACCCGACGCTTATGCATCGATCACCGCAATCAACAACTGGATTCGCACAGCGTCCGAAGCTGACTCGGTCGTCGATTTCGATGCGACGCTTCGTGATCCGCAAAATCCGGCGAAGCTGCATCCGCAGTTCGACAGCGGCGACGGCATACACCCGAATTCGGCGGGCTACCAGGCGATGGCCGATACCGTCGACCTTGCCACCGTGCTCGACGGCGGACCCGGACCGCGCTGCGACTGACGACCTTCATTGACGGCACGGGCAGGCGCAACTAGCGTCATCGCGCATGCCTGAAACGCAGTGGACCGCAGCCGACGTCGGCGACCAAACGGGTCGGACGTTCATCGTCACCGGAGCGAACAGTGGGCTCGGCGAGGTCACCGCGCTGACCCTTGCCGGTGCGGGCGCACAGGTGATCCTCGCGTGCCGCAATGTCGAGAAGGCGAACGTCGTTGCAGCCGAGATCGGCGCCAACGCGACCGTTCGACAACTCGATCTGTCCGACCTCGCATCCGTCCGGGCCTTCGCGAACTCGGTCGACGGTGTCGATGTGTTGATCAACAATGCCGGTGTGATGGCCCTGCCGTTGCGGCGAACCGCTGACGGTTTCGAGATGCAGATCGGCACGAACCACCTCGGTCACTTCGCGTTGACGGGACTGCTGTTCGACAAGATTCGCGATCGGGTCGTCACGATGTCGAGCGGCCTGCATGCCTACGGATCGATCGACCTCGACGACCTCAACTGGGAGCATCGCCGCTACGACCGGTGGCGTGCCTACGGTCAGTCGAAGCTCGCCAATCTGATGTTCACCTACGAATTGCAGCGCCGACTCGACGCCGCGGGATCGTCGGTCCGCTCGGTCGCGGCACACCCCGGGTACGCCGCGACCGGTCTGCAGGCCCATACCGAATCGATCTTCGACCGCCTGATGTCGGTGGGAAATCGGCTGATCGCCCAGAGTGCCGAGATGGGCGCTCTGCCAGGGCTTTTCGCTGCCACCGCACCGGACGCCGAAGGCGGTCGCTTCTACGGCCCACGTGGTCTCGGCAATCTGCGTGGGCATCCGGTCAAGGTCGGGTCGACAAAGAAGTCGAAGGACGAAGACGTGGCGGCGAAGCTGTGGACCCTGTCGGAACGTCTGACCGGTGTCACGAACTTCATCACGTAGCGCACGAAGGAGCAGCAGATGCGATTCACCTACGCGGAAGCATTGACTGATCCGGCGTACTACATACCTCTTGCGCAGGCGGCCGAAGAAGCCGGCTACACCAGCATGTGTGTCGCGGACAGCCTTGCCTATCCGGAGCATTCGGACTCTACATATCCGTACACCCCCGACGGCAGCCGACAATTCCTTGACGACAAGGCCTTCATCGAAACTTTCGTTCTCACAGCGGCTTTGGCAGCATCGACAACCACATTACGATTCACACCATTCGTTTTGAAGTTGCCGATCCGGCCACCTGCGCTGGTAGCAAAGCAGGCCGGTTCGGTTGCCTGGCTCAGCAACAACCGACTCTCGCTCGGCGTCGGCATCAGCCCGTGGCCGGAAGATTTCGATTTGCTCGGCGTTCCGTTCGAGCGTCGTGGCGCGCGTATGAACGAATGCATCGAGATCGTTCGCGGCCTGACCGCAGGTGGCTACTTCGAATATCACGGTGAGTTCTACGACATCGCAAGTACCAAGATGACGCCCGCGCCGACCGAGCCCGTACCGATACTCGTCGGCGGTCACAGCGATGCCGCGTTGCGTCGGGCCGTGCGGCTCGGCGACGGGTGGATGCATGCGGGCAGCGACGGTGCCGAACTGGATCGTCTGCTCGCAAGGCTCGACGAATTGCGGTCGGAGTCCGACCGAAAGTTCGACCGGCCCTTCGAACTTCACGTGATCTCGCTCGACGCCTATACGGTCGACGGGATCAAACGTCTGGAAGACAAGGGCATCACAGACGTCATCGTCGGCTTCCGGCTCCCCTACAGCGTCGGCCCCGACACCGAGCCGCTGAACGTGAAGATCGACAACCTGCGTCGCTACGCGGACAGCGTCATCGCCGGCGTCGGCTGACGCGACGACAGACGTTTCGACCGACGTCAAGGCTCACGGCGACCGACGGTCGATCTCGAACGCAAGGCACAACTCGGCGATATCACGCGGCCGACTCAGCGACCTACCTGTCCGCTCCTCGATACGGTGCAGTCGATGCCGGACCGTGTTCGGGTGGCAGAAGATCTTCGCGGCTGTCTCGTTCGCTGACCCACCCGCATCGAGCCACGCCTCGAACGTGTCGACAAGAATCCTGCGCTCTTCACCTGGAAGCTCGTCGAGCGAACCGAGCACCGACTTTCCGATCCTGGCCATCACCTCCGGTGCACTCACGGCGGCGTACGCGAGAGGCGATTCGTCGAAGACCGCTACCGTCGATCTCGATGCGCCACGCCGCCCGCTGTGCCCAACAGCAAGCCTCGCGAGCCGCAGCGCGTCGCTCGTTGCGGCAAGATCGAGAAACTGCGGACTGATCCCGACGTTCGCCGATGCCAACGATTCGAAGACCTCGATCATCATGCCGAGCACCTCGGGCCGGCGGACATGCACGATCCCGACTTGCAGGTCGGGCAGTAGTCGCCACGCGGAGCGGATGTCGCGGACGTCGAGCCTGTTCGCGATCTCCGGAAGCGCGAGTTTGCCGATTGCTGGAACCTGCGCTGCCACAACGACATACGGACCTGATATCGGCATTCGCAGCGCGTCGGCAGCTTCCCAAAGATTCTGCTCGTCGGTGATTCGCCGAAAGAGGAGGGCCTCCACAAGCGCGGAATGCTCCTCCTCCTGGTCGAGAACCTGAATCGTCAGCTGCGCTCGGTACGCCGACGTCATCGCCTGAGTGAAGACGTCTTGAGCGACGAGAATGTGCGACTGGGGTGTACCAATGATCTTGGACAGTGACTCTCGTTTTGAGAGAGGATCTGTACGTG
>NZ_JBIMSN010000134.1:0-2028 GCF_043944905.1 Antrihabitans spumae | reverse complement strand
TCGAAACCATCAACCCGAACCGCTCAGGCCAGCACGCGCCCCGCGTGAAAGATCCGGGCTAGCTCGCGGTCGTACCCAGCGTCGGTGGGCGAGTAGCGCCAGCCATTAGCGGCGAGGTGGGCACATAGCTCTTCTTCGAAGGCGGACTCGTGATGTTGCGGCACGTCAGATTGCCTCTCGCACATCGATCTTGCCGGTAACCGCAGCTGTGATCAGCGCCAAGCGATACTCGCGGATCGTACGGATAACCTCGGCGGCCTTTGAGATCAGTTTGTCTATGTTCCCGCACCTGGTTTCGAGGAATGCCGCGATCTTGAGTTGCTCGTCGATGGGCGGTATGCCGAAGACAAAACCTCCGAGATCGTCGACCGATAGATTCGGCTGCGCTGAACCGGAACCGATCATCGCGAGCTGCGCATCCTCGGCGGCGGAGTTCAGCATCCAGAATGCAAACGTGCAGTCCACTGCTAACGGGTTGCGGCTTCTCAGCGCAACCAGCGAGGAAGCAAGTGCACCTCCCGAGGCTGCGGTGAAGATGGCATTCTTGCCCAAGGACCCGCGAAGGCAATACAGGATGTCCCCTGGCCGTAACTTCGCCCCGCCCATCGAGGCATACTTTTCCTTGCTTACGTAGTTCATAGAGGAAAAATCAATCCGCCCATCCCGAAGATGGCCAGCGTTTACAAATGGGATGCCTTCATCCGTAAGCTCGTTGCTCGCTGGATAATTCGTGCCCCGGTCGCCATTCAAAAAGGTGAAGCACCAATTCAACTTCTGGCGAGTCCACGTCGCCGGTATACTCCCAAGCCACGGCACTCCCGAATCTTTCATCTGATCGTCATCGGGTTCGAGGCCTTTGGTCACCGCGCGCGTGATTGTGGCCGCGCGGTCCTCGCGCAGGGTGGCGATTAGCTGCTCTTGCTTAGAGATCAGCAAATCGACTTTGGCGGTCTCGCGGTCGAGGAAATCAGTGATCAAGCGTTGCTCGGAACAGGTTGGAATCGGGATGGGGATTGACCCGATGGTGTCGGTATTTAGGTTCAACTGTGTGCCGAACTTTCCGAGACCTTTGTAGCATTCACCGGCCTCAAAAATTCGAAATAGGAACTCGCTGTCTATGTCAAGATCTGGGAAGTAGACGAACCCATCGTGGATGCAAACCGGAATGTCATTAATGCACGGCTTGCCCACGGTTCCCGCGATACTGACAAACAAGCTTCCGGGGTTCAGCTTTACACTTAGCGAGCTTCCGAGTTCCGACAACCGCTGAGTCGTTTTTGTCAGATGTGCCCGCGAAGCGGAGACATCTGCGATCCGAACCCACGACCAATAGCCATCGTCGTCGAAGTACTTGGGGTCGTCAATCGGCCGCGGCGATGCGCCTCGCCGGACTGGATTTCCCCACTTGATTTGCCGCATTATCCAGTGGCTTGGGACCTTGCCGACCCATTCGACACCGGATTCGCGGTACTCCTTATAGGCCGGGACGTTCACGCTCCGACCTCATAAAGCATTTCCTGGATCTCAGCTACAAGCACACGGAGGTCCTTCTGAATCTCTGCGAGTGGCCGCGGCGGCACGTACTGGTAGAAGTGCCGAGTGAACGGGATCTCGTAACCGGTCTTTGTTTTATCGTGATCGATCCACGCGTCCGGAACATGCGGAAGCACCTCGCGCGTGAAGTATGTTTCGACGTCCTCGGTCAGCGGCACGTTCTCGGTGTCCCGCAACATGGCGTCGACTTCTGGTTCGCCCTTGCTGGTGACGAGATCGGCTTTAGGGTCGTGCTGTCCGACGGTTGTCCAAATCGTCTTTATCAGTGCGACTGGTGGCTTCACCAAACCAGACTGTGCGAGAGCCGATTTGAGGTCGGTGACAAACTTTTCGCGATTCGACCATGACCGGCCGGTCAGCAGCGTGAATGCGTTGCTTACCGAGGCCTTCTCGGGGTCGCTCAGCTTGGTAAGTGCTGGGGTGTACCAATGATCTTGGACAGTGACTCTCGTTTTGAGAGAGGATCTGTACGTG
>NZ_JBIMSN010000133.1:0-24223 GCF_043944905.1 Antrihabitans spumae | reverse complement strand
AACGACGACACCGACTCTCAGCAGCCCTCAGAAGCCGCAATCAATTCGGCAACAGCCTCCGGGGGCGCCGAAAGGACGCACGAGCCGCGGAGCGGCCTCAGGAGCAATCGCCGGGCTCTCCGATCTTCACAACGGAGAGAATCGCTTCAGCCTCACCGACCGGCTCGCCGGCCGCCGGCGTCTGCGCGACAACGACCCAATTGCGGTCCATGACCTGCATTCGGCCTGCGCCAGTTGCGTCGTCGGATCGAGAGAAGAACACCCCCGCTTCCTGAATAACATCCTGTGCGGTTTGCAGAATCATGCACGTGACCGCAGGCATGATCGCGCTGGCCGGAGCCGGGGCCGGAACAGGTGGCTGCGGTGCGGGCACGGGCGCAGGCGCAGGCGCAGGGATCGGTGCCGGTGCAGTCGTCGTTTCCAGTTTCGAGGTAGCCGTCGGAGTCGCCGAGTACTCACTCTGCGTTGCAGGGATGGTGACGGTCTCGGTACGTACCGTCTCCGTGTCTCCAGATGTACAAGATGCAGCGGACAGCACACAAAACGTTGCGACGGCAGCAGCAAAGACGGTTCGTTTCAACGGAACTCCTCGACAGTTGGATGCGCCTGACCCGGGCGCGTCAACCATCTTCGACCGAACTATCCGAATAGTCTTGATATTGCGCAACTTGGCGAAACGCGTCGGGTCCGTGACGACCTCTATTCCGGAGATCTTTCCAGCGGTGAATTCGTAGACGAACACGACGAGCAGGCGACCACCGGGCGCGACGACGACCCCGACCCCACCGTTGACGAGTGCGATTGCTGTGACGCTCGCGCGCGAGGTGAACGTGAGCGCGCGACGAACCACGGCCAGTGCGCCTCGGACTTCGCGCGCTGTGTCCGTTGCACTGGCAGCGGTATCGGCACTGCGAACATGTCGTGCAGGACGAAGGCGAGTCGTTCGGCCGGACCCAAGGTGTCGAGTACGACGAGCATCGCGAGCCCGACGGAGTCTGCCAGCGCCGCTTCCTCCGCCGGATCGACGGCCGCCGGGCGATCACCTCGATGCACCGACGCGTGAGATTTGCTGGCGCGAAGCAGGTTCAAGGAAACGCGCGCGACAATCGTCGTCAGCCAGGCTGCGATGTTCTCGACGCCGCTACTGCCAGCCGCGCTGGCTCGAATCCAGGCGTCGACGCCGGGTCCAAATCGGCTCAGAAGGCGGGGGAGACGACCGAACGCCTGTTGGCCGTTTCCGCGTGGCGGGAATCGCCGCACTTCGACGACGCGGAGCGGGCAGCGTTAGCCATGGCCGAGGCCGCGATCCGCCTCGCCGACCGTGGCGATGCCGTCACCGACGACATCTGGGACGCGGCCGCCGATCACTACGACGAAGCCGAGTTGGCTGCGATCGTTCTTATGATCGGAGCGACAAACATGTTCAACCGTCTCAACGCAACGACTCGGCAGATCGCGGGCTGTGCCTGGTAGGGCTCGCACTCTGCTCCAACGACGGTCCGGCGCTGACCTGCGCCGATGACCTGCATGTTTGCCTTCGGCCGGGCTGTGGGTATCTACACGTACGCAATTCCGGTCGAAGGAGACTCAATGGGAGCAATCTCAGCCGCGGATTTCGCGACGAACATGCTCGCCGCCGCAGCATCGCCGGACCGTGTCGGGACCATGGTCGCGCAGTTGATCGGTGACTCGTTCGACACCGGGAGCATTCGGGTCGGACCGGCTGGCCTCGCCACCGCGCGAGCGGTCGGCGTCGTCGGCCAGGTGGTGGCGAGTCACAGCGACGACCCGAACTGGGATATCGACGTTCTTGTGCCTGTTGCGATGCACGCTCGAGTGGACGCCGGAATCAGGGTTGTCGCGTACGACGTCGATCTTGCTGTGCGTGCCCCGATAAGGCTCGTTTTGGAGCCGCCGTGCTCCGTTCTGATCGACCTGAAAGTGCTTGGTTCCGAGGATGTTCTTTCGACGATCGATCCGTGCGGTATGCCGTCACGCCTGATCGGCTGGATGCACGATATCGCCGATGTCGTAAACGGTTACGTGGTGACCTTCATCAACACATTGCTACAACGTGATGACATCGTTGCGATGCTGCGGATAGATGTTGCCGAACTCCTCGACCGCGCCTGGGAATCCGGCGCGTTCGTGAGTGGTCCCCTACGCCCGCGCTCCGGCAAAGCCGACATTCCTGACGCGATCCGAGTTCTACGAGTGCGCCCGCGCGGCGGCGAGGCGCGACATGTTCTCTTCACCCCAGCGACCGAGGTCCGCCATCGCTCGGTCGAGAGCAACACCTGACTCGGTCAGCGAGTAGACCACCTTGGGTGGTACCTGTGAGTGCACCTCGCGGTGGACGACTCCATCGCGTTCGAGCTCGCGCAATTGTTGGGTGAGAACACGTTCGGTGACCCCGTCGAGTTCTCGGCGCAGTTCGCCGAAACGTCGGGGTTCGACGCTAAGCGCCCAGAGAATCAGCGCCTTCCATTTGCCTCCTACGACGTCGATCGCCGCGTCGAGACCGCACAGGTAGTCGGGGCAGGGCACGTTGAGCTCCTCACTATCGATTATGTAAGTACCTTACAAATTAGTGGGTACTTGCGGAGGTGTGTGCGGACTCAGCAGGCTTGTACGCATGACACAACAACACAATCCAGTCTCTGTCGCAGTCGTCGGTCTCGGTCCGATGGGTGCCGCGTTGACACGGACGCTGCTCGACGCCGGTCTGCAAGTTACGGTGTGGAATCGCACGGCCGAGGCAGCGAAGGTCCTCGGTTCACTCGGCGCTTCGGTCGCCCGAACCCCGGCCGAGGCGATCGACGGCGTCGACCTCGTTCTTGTTTGTCTGCGCGACCATGCCGCGGTGCGTGAAGTCCTCGACGGGGCACGCACGGTCACGGCCGTTGTGAACTTCTCGTCGGCAACGCCGGATCAAGCGCGAGCGACCGCCGAGTGGGCTCGAGCTGTCGGGTTCGACAATTACGTCACCGCTGCGATCATGGTGCCGGTTCCGCTGATCGGTGATCGTGAGTCGCTGATTTTGTACTCCGGAAACGAAGCCGCTTATCGCCGTCATCACGCGACCCTCGACCACCTTGCTGGTGCGGGCGATTTCCTCGGCACGGACCATGGCCTCGCTCCGTCTTTCGACGTGGGCATGCTCGAAGTGTTCTTCGCGGGGCTGACCAGTTTCGTTCATGCGGCTGCGGTCATGAAGCATTCCGGTGTTGCTGCGCAAAAGTTTCTGCCGTACGCGCTCAGCGCGCTGTCGATCGTGCCCGCCTCTCTGGAAGGTGTTGCGCGAGATATCGATACGTCGACCTACTCCGGCGACGAGGACCGCGTCGCCATGGATCTTGCAGCGCTCGAACACATCGTCGAGGCCGGTCGCGCTGCCGGTCTGGACACCAGCCTCGCCGAGTCGATGCGCAATCTGGGGGCGCGGACTGTCGACGCTGGAGACGGCGACCTCGGCTGGTCGAGCGTGTTCGAACATCTGTAGGCGGCTTCGCCGCTCGTGCGTCTTTTCGGCGCGCCCGCCCTCCGAAAAGACGCACGACCCCTTCCGATACGTGGGTGTATCCGATACGCTCACGTATCGAAGAAGGGACGGGATGACGACCGACATCGAACCTCGCAGCGCCGCCAAGCGGGTAACCAAGCGGCGTGGTGAGACTCGTCAGCGACTTCTCGACGCTGCCTTCGAGGTATTCGCCGAGGAAGGTTTCGGGCGGTCGACCGTCGAGCAGATTTGCGAGCGTGCCGGCTTCACTCGAGGCGCGTTCTATTCGAACTTCGAGGCATTGGACGAGTTGTTCCTCGCCATGTGGGAGCAACGATCTACGCGGCTCGTCGCCGATGTGGAAGCGATACTCGGCCAAGAAGACCTGAACGAACTAGGCGACGTCCGCGATGTGGTCGAACGTCTGCTTGGCGCCGTCCCCGTCGACGGCGGCTGGTATCGGATCACCGCGGAGTTCACGGCGCACGCCCTGCGAAATCCGGCGCTGCGACAGGTGATGGCGGGTCGAGAAGACGTGATCGTTGCGACCCTCACACCGATCCTCACCGACCTGTTGGAGCGAGCAGGCCGCACCGTTCCCGATCGACTCGCGCTAGGGCAAGCCCTCGTCGCAGTCCACGACGGCACCAGCGTTCAATGCCTGCTCGAACCCGACAATCCTGCGGTCCGCGCTCGCCGCGTGGACCTCTTCACTCACGTCGTCATCGCCTACAGCACTCGAATCGAAGGATGAACATGACCGATCAGCCGGACGTCATCGTTGTCGGCGCAGGCCTCGCCGGCCTCGTCGCGACACACGAACTTGTCAAAGCTGGACGGAAGGTGTTGATCGTCGAGCAGGAAAATCGCAACAACCTCGGCGCACAGGCGTTCTGGTCGCTCGGCGGGCTGTTTATGGTCGACACTCCCGAGCAACGCCGGCTCGGCATCAAGGACTCGAAAGAGCTTGCGCTGCAAGACTGGATGGGCTCGGCAGCCTTCGACCGTGACCGCGAGGATCACTGGGGCAAGCAGTGGGCCCAGGCCTACGTCGAATTCGCGGCGACAGATAAGCGGCAGTACCTGCACGATCTGGGCCTTCGAATCACTCCGATCCTCGGGTGGGCCGAACGAGGTGGCGGCGCGGCAGACGGCCACGGCAACTCGGTACCGCGCTTTCACCTGACGTGGGGGACGGGTCCCGAGGTAGTGCGGGTCTTCGCAGAACCTGTACTCGAGGGCGAGAAGGCCGGTTTGGTCACGTTTGCCTTCAGACATCAGGTCGACGAACTGATCGTCGAGAACGATGCAGTAGTGGGTGTTCGTGGCACCGTCCTGGAGCCGAGCGATCTCGAACGCGGCAAGGCGTCGTCGCGAGAGGCGGTCGGCGAGTTCGAACTTCGCGCCAAGGCGGTTGTCGTCACGTCGGGCGGTATCGGCCACAACTTCGATCTGGTGCGCAAGAACTGGCCGACCGAACGTCTCGGCAAGTGCCCGGAAACGATGATCGCCGGCGTACCTGCTCACGTCGACGGTCGGATGCTGGCCATCTCCGAATCCGCGGGTGGCTCCATTGTGAACCGCGACCGTATGTGGCACTACACCGAAGGCATCAACAACTGGGATCCGATCTGGCCCAAGCATGCGATTCGCATCATTCCGGGACCGTCGTCGCTGTGGTTCGACGCCAACGGAAAGCGTTTGGCCGCACCGAATTTCCCAGGTTTCAACAACAACGCGACACTGAAGGAAATTCTTGCGACCGGGTACGACTACTCGTGGTTCGTCCTGACTCAGTCGATCATCGAAAAAGAGTTTGCGCTGTCGGGCTCCGAGCAGAATCCCGACATCACGAACAAGGATCTCAAGCTCACTCTGAAGAGCCGCGTTGCAAAGGGTGCGCCAGGTCCGGTCGAGGCGTTCAAGGACAAGGGTGAAGATTTCGTTGTAGCCGACAATCTCGCCGACCTCGTCGCCGGAATGAACAAGATCGCTCGCGGGCCGCAACTCGACCTCCAGGTCATCGAACGGCAGATCGTCGCTCGCGATCGAGAAATCACCAACAAGTTCTCCAAGGATCTGCAATTGATGGCGGTCAACAACGCACGTCAGTACCTGGGGGACAAGGTCGCGCGCACCGCGAAACCACACAAGATTCTGGACCCCGCGCACGGGCCGCTGATCGCAGTGCGACTGAACATCCTGAGCCGCAAGACACTCGGTGGTCTGGAGACCAACCTCGATTCGCAGGTCATGCACCCCGACGGTTCTGCATTCGACGGTCTGTATGCGGCAGGTGAGGTCGCAGGGTTCGGCGGTGGTGGGGTGCACGGCTACAACGCTCTAGAGGGCACGTTCCTCGGTGGTTGCATATTCTCGGGGCGCGCAGCCGGACTCGCGCTGGCGAAGAAGCTCGGATGACGCGTACAGCGCTGGTCACCGGTGCCTCGTCGGGGATTGGAAAGGCAACGGCCGCAGCACTTTCAGCGCGCGGCTACCGCGTGATCGGGACAAGCCGGAATCCGACGAACATCCCCGACGCCGACCGTCTCGCGGGCGTCGACTACCTCGCACTCGACCTCACCGACGCGGCATCGATCGAACGTTTCGTCGCCGACCTCGGCGAGGTGGACGTTCTCGTCAACAACGCGGGGGAGAGTCAGTCCGGTCCGATCGAGGAACTACCCGCCGATGCGATCGAGCGGATCTTCGCTCTGAACGTGTTCGGTCCGGTGCAACTCCTGCAACAGGTACTGCCCGGCATGCGCGAACGCGGGTACGGCCGTGTCGTGATGGTCGGATCGATGCTTGCGAGCTTTCCACTGGCGTATCGGTCGTCCTACGTCTCGACGAAAGCTGCAATCAAAGGGTTCGCCGAGGCGGCACGATTCGAAGTGTCGCCATTCGGAGTGTGGCTAACGACGGTCGAGCCGGGTTCGATCAACACCGGCATCAGCGAACGACGCACCAAGTACATCGCCGACGATTCGCCCTACCGCGACGACTTCCACACCGCGATAGGGCGACTCGACGACAACGAGTCGAAAGGTATTGCGGCCGAAAAGGTTGCCGACATGATCGTCGCGGCGATAGACGCAGAGAAGCCGAAGCCGTTGTATGCGGTCGGCAGTCGTTCGCCGCTTGTGTTCGCGCTCAAACGAATTGCGCCGCGGACGTTCGTGGAGAAGATGATCGCCCGCGCACACGGGTTGAGTAGGTAGCTACTCGTCACGCTCGCAGCGTCGTGGTCAACTCGAGTCGGACGTGTCGCCGAACGAAGATGCTCGGCAGCCAGCTCGCGTGACTCGGCTCGGCGACACCGAAATTGCCTGTACGCGTGAGAAGTTCGTCGAGCACCACCCGAGCTTCCAGCCGTGCGAGTGCTGCTCCAACACAGAAGTGCACGCCGGCACCGAAAGCCAGGTGCCCACGTGGTCGCGGACGGTCCAGCACAACCGCGTCAGGATCGGCGAATTGGCCACTGTCACGATTCGCCGACCCCCACAGCAACAACAGATGACTTCCTGCGGGGAGTCGAACATCGCCGAGTGTCGTGTCGGCGACGACATGGCGGTGATGGCCGCGAAAAGGTGATTCGAGTCGCAACGACTCTTCCAGAAACGGCACCAACGCAGCACGATTGATTCGGATCTGTTGCTGCAGAGCCGGATCGGTGGCCAGCAGTCGAACTGCGTTGCCGAGCAAACCCGCCGTCGATTCGCCGCCTGCACCGACAAGCTGGACGAGCATCAGGACGGCTGCGTCGTGTCCGAGATTGCCGGCCGAACACTCTCGCGCAAGATCACCGACGAGGTCGTCCCCTGGCTCGTCGCATGCGCGGTCGAAGTGCGCATGCAAATAGTTGGCGAGTTCGGCAGCCGCCGTCACAACCGCAACCAAACGTCCTTCGTCGAGGACGCCGCCGAGAAGTTCCGTGCTGGCATAGCCCCATTCGACGAGCTTCGGCACGTCTTCCTCGGGCAGCCCGAGCAGGCGGGCGACCATTGTCATCGGCAGTCGGTCGGCGATCGCGGCCATCCATTCGACTCGATCGCCGGTCAGGTGTTTGTCGAACAGGTCTCGGGTGACCGCAAGAATCGACGGCTCCAACGCGCGCACCCGTTTTGCCGCAAGCGTGGGCAGCACAAGCTTGCGTTGGTCGCGGTGAACGGCGTCGTCGGCTGTAGCCAGTACGTGGACGGCTCGACCTGCACCGTCGAGATCGAAGGTCGTCGGCGCTGCGTTGGGTCGCTGCATCAGAACGCCGGTGAGGTGGGACGAGAAGTCGTCTACTCGTTGCGTTGCCTCGACGATTAGATCCCAGGTCGACACGAGATAGAAGTCCGAGCCGGGAACACGAAAGACAGGTGCGCGTCGACGCAGCTCGCCGAAGAGAGGGTAGGGATCGTCGACCGCCGCGGCGGCGAACACGTCGAGGTCGGCGCCTCCCGCTACCTCGCTTGGAGACATTTTGGTTGTCGGCATTGTCCAAGCATGTGGTGGGCAGGAACGCCCGGTCAAGGCTTCGCAACTATTGAGAAATGCCTGTTCAGAGGCTACAGACGGTTGTCTCAGCGCACCACGCCGACCTGCGAACACGTTGTAGCATGAACTCGATATTGTCTCGACGTGAGAATTCTGGGGTTTCGGTATCACCTAGGAAAGCGGGATCTGTGGCGCAGCAGGACTGGTTGGTCGGCGACAACAGACGAAGGCTTGCCGTGCGTCGAATCATCGACGGAGCAGCCGACCTCATTGCGCGCGACGGTATCGATGCCGTCGATATCGATGCCATCGCCGAATCGGTCGGCTGCTCGCGCGCGACGGTCTACCGCTACGTCGGTGGAAAGTCAGCACTTGCCGACGCGGTGCTCGCCGACGCGGGTGCACGAATTGCCGAGGACGTGGCACGACAGGTAAAGCCGCTCGACGGAGCCGAACGGGTCGTAGTAGCAATGACGGCGTCGTTGGCGGCCGTGCGTTCCGATCGTGTCGCAGGCCAAATGATCGACCGGATCACGCCGAAAACCGTGACCCGGATGTTGATCGGATCGCGTGAGCTGACGAGCATTGCGAAGGAATTGACAGGGATGGCGGACGACCCGCTGGCGGCGCAGTGGATCGTTCGCGTCGTGTTGTCGTTTCTGTTCTGGCCCGCCGCGGACGACGCGATCGAACGTCGGATCATCGAGCGGTTCGTCGCCGAGTCGTTCCGCACGGAGGCCTGAAAATGACAGACGATGCAACCCTCGACCAGGTCCTCGGTGCGGTAGGGCCACGCCTGCGCGCGCTCAGGCAAGAACGTGGAGCGACGTTGGCGCAACTGGCCGAGACGACTGGAATCTCGTCGAGTACGTTGTCGCGCTTGGAATCCGGCCAACGGCGACCGACCCTCGAGTTGTTGTTGCTCCTCGCATCAGCTCATCAGGTTCCGCTTGATCGGTTGGTCGACGCACCGGCGACGGGTGACCCACGGCTGCACTTGAAACCCTTCGAGCGAGCTGGGATGACGTTCATCCCTCTTACGAAGCGGCCGGGTGGGGTCCAGGCGTTCAAGCAGATCCTTCCGCCGCGCAATTTCGATCGGGAGCCCGAACCGAAGGTGCACGAGGGGTACGAGTGGATGTACGTCCTTTCGGGACGAATTCGGCTGGTTCTCGGTGCGCGAGATTTCGTCCTGTCGGCCGGTGAAGTCGCCGAATTCGACACGCGGGTGCCGCACTGGTTCGGCAATCCGGGGCCGGGTCCGGCGGAGTTGCTCAGCTTGTACGGTCCGCAGGGGGAGCGGATGCATGTGCGGGCGCAGCCAACGACCGCGCGGCAAGAACCGCCGTCCACGGGGTAGACTGATTGGTCCACGTGTACTCGCGGCAGCACGACTCGAGTGGAGGTAAGTAGGTGGTCGACGGACCTCGCGAGCGGCTCATCAACAGCGCAATACATCTTGTGCGCCGAAACGGGCTGGCAGGGACCGGAATTGCGGAGTTGCTCGAACACAGCAAGACCGCGCGACGGTCGATCTACATGCATTTTCCCCGCGGCAAGGACGAGCTGATCGAGACGTCGACCCGCGCCGCAGGCACGGTGATGAGTGCGACGATCGCGCGGCTCACAGCTTCCGACGATCCGGCGCAGAGCATCGAAGCCTTCGTCCGGATGTGGCGTTCGATCCTCGCCGACAGCGACTTCACCGCGGGTTGCCCCGTCGTTGCGGCAGCACTGGGTGGCTCCGAAGCGCAGTCGGCGCCGGCCGCAGCCGCTGCTGTCTTTCGGGACTGGGAGCGGCTGATCTCCGCCCAACTCGTTCGGCTCGGTGTGCCGACGGCGCGGGCGGATTCGCTTGCGACGATGACGATCGGCTCGGTGGAAGGCGCGATCGTGCTCGCGATCGCGTCGCGTTCCATGCAACCGCTCGAGCGCACCCAACTGCATCTGACCGAACTCGTCGAACACGATGTCCAGGTAGCTGCCGCGCGCTAATGCGTAGCGGCGGAATGCATCTCCCAGATCAGAAGTTCGCTCGGCTCGGTCGCGGTCACGCGGTGCCCGCCGGTTGCGGTGAGTCGAACGGCGTCGCCTGCGCTGATGTCGCCGACGTCTTCGAACGTTGCCGCGCCATCGGCGAGGTAGACATGCCCGAAGGGCGCGTCGGGGATCTGCACGGACTGGCCCGGCCGGAGGCGCGCAACGTGGAGAGCGGCATCACGATTTCCGATCCGGATCGCTGACGTGTCCCGGTACGCAGTCATGCCGGAGGCGAGAGTGAACATCGTCGCGCTAGTGATGTCGGCGGTGACATCGAGTTCCTCGTAACTCGGCGCGCCTCCTGCTTCGCTCGGCGGCACCCACATCTGCACCACCCGCAGGGGAGTGCGCTGACTGCGGGTTGCGCCGTTTCGCTCCGAGTGGAGAACTCCTGTGCCCGCACTCATCCGTTGCGCAAGGCCGGGATGGATCATGCCGGAGTTGCCCATCGAATCCTGATGCACGACAGTGCCTTCGAGAACCCACGTGATGATCTCCATGTCGCGATGCTGGTGGGTGTCGAACCCCTCGCCCGCGTCGACGGTGTCGTCGTTGTGGATCAGCAACAGGCCGTGGGCGTTCGCCGCTAGGTCGAAGTTTCCAGTGGCAGGAAACGACTGCTTCGAATCTAGCCACTCGTTCCACCAGTGACCACGACTCGCGCTCGGCACGAGCACTGCCTTCGATGCGGTCGGTTCGGATCCCATGGTCATTGAAACTTCGACTACCGCCGACCTTATTCCCGGCTTCGGGTGCGGACTGAGATCGCGAGGACCTAGTTGCCGACCCTGTCCGCGTTCTCGGGGCACAGCAGCTTCGCGGCGACGACAACTGCCTTACCCGACTCCTCTGGCGTCCACAGCTGCTCTTCGAGTCCGAATCTGGTTGCCGCTTCTGCCGATTCACCACCGGTGAGCGCCTTGCAGATTCGTTGCCCGGTACCGACCGCCGATTCTTCGTTGCGTACGGGCACACCGTACGGACCGAGCGCCGCGACGAATGCCGCCTCCGGCTCGACACCCTCGACCGGAGTGAGTTCCGGGAGCGTCGACGCTGCAGGCGGGGCCGACGAGGCAGATTCGGCGACCGATGCGACCGTCGAGGTCGCCTCCCTGGCTGCTGAATCGTTGTCGGATCCGCACCCGACGACAGTTACGGCGAGGACGGCGACGGTGCACAGAATTGTTCGGACCACGACTGCCATCTTGCCATTGCGGCTGTGACACAAGAGTCCACGGCTCCACAATGCGTGCAGTATGGGCAGGTGACTATCGAACGCATCGAGGTACAACGCGCAATCTCGGCATCGCCTGCGACGATCTTCGGATTGCTGTGCGAACCGGCAGGCCACGTCGCGATCGACGCGTCCGGAATGTTGATGTCGGCGGAGGGCTCACGGGTCGCCGCGGTCGGCGACACCTTCGTCGTACACATGGACCGTGAGGCGCTCAACGACTATCCACTCGGTCTGTACGACGTGACCGTGACGATCGAGACGTTCGTGGAAAACCGTGACATCTCCTGGACGATCGTCGGCGCGATCAAGCCGCCGATCGGGCACCGCTACGGCTACCGAATCGAGCCGATCGGAGACACCGAGGATGCCGCAGCGTCCGTGGTCACGTCCTACTACGACTGGTCGACCATCGACCCCTACTGGCGTGAACGCGCTATCTTCCCGGTGCTGTCGGAGAACGCTTTGCGGGCGACGCTCGGAATTCTCGCCCGCACGGTTGCACCTGGCCTGCCGCGACCGGTCTAAGCCTTCTTGTGCGGGAGGTCGAGATCGCGCAGGGCGGGTAATGCGAAGCACACCAACGAAATCACGACGACAGGTATCGCCAGCGCGAAGAATGTCGGTCTGATGCCGAACGTATCGATCAGCGGTCCAGCAGCCAGGTAGCCGAGGGGTCCGGCCGCGTATGCGGACGACGTCATGACGCCGACGACACGACCGCGCATGTGTTCCGGACTCAACGTCTGCATTGCGTAGTTCGCGATCGGCCCGACCGGACCGAACACCAGCCCGATGAGAAACGCGAGCGTGAGCGTCAGCCAGATCGGTGGCAGAAATGCCATGCCGACCATGCAGATGCCGAGACCGCCGACGGCGAGCAGCATCAACGTCCGCCGCTTGGCGACGGCAGCCAGCGCGCCGTAGGCGAGTGCGCCGATGACGCCGCCGACACTCATCGCTGCCAACACCCAACCGAGCTGTGCAGGCTGACCGAGTTCGGTGAAGTACGCGGGATACAACACCCCTTCGACCGGCATGTAGAGCGCAACGAGCGCCATGTCCACGAGGGCGATGGTCCGCAGCAGCCGACTGCGCCACACGAACTTCACACCTTCCAACGTGCCCGACCACATCGACGTCGGACGCGTCTCGGGGTCGGGCTTGCCCGATCCGTCCACCCGAAGCAGCGCGATGGTTGCGATCGACAGAGCGAAGCAACCGGCCGTCACCCACAGCGTGTCGACGGCACCGGTGATTGCGATCAGCATTCCGCCGACACCGGGACCGATGAGGTAGGCCGTGCTGTATGTCGCCTCGTAGACACTGTTGGACCGGTCGAGGCTCCAGCCGGCTTCGGCCGCGGCGGCGGGAAGCATCGATTCGCGGGCTGCGATTCCCGCGGGATCGAAGACCGCACCGATTGCCGCAAGCAGCGCAATCAGGGGCACGGAGAGCCCGACCGTCGCGGCAAGGATGGGAATTGCGGCAACGGAAACGGCAGACAGCGAATCCGACACCAACGATGTCAGTCGCCGCCCGAAGCGGTCGATGACGGTGCCGGAGAACAAACTCGCCAGCAGCAGCGGCAATGTCGCTGCGCCCGCCACGATTCCGGCATCGGTGGCTCGACCCGTCTGCTCGAGGACGAGCCAGGGCAACGCGACGATGGTGATGCCGTTGCCGGTCGCAGACAACAGTGCTGCGAGATTGACGAGGACTAGTGGGGTGCGCCGGCGAGTGATCGTCGCCGTGTCGGTGGTCACGGAGGGCCTTCTGTGGTCGAGAATGATTGCTGACGAAGCTACCGCCATGCGTCGAGCCGTGTCGACACATTTTCACGGTCGCGGCGGTGCTAGAGATGCCGCACCGACGACCCTCTGGGAGGTAGGCACAGGTGAGCGTTCTGCAGTCGGTGTTCGGCCGCTGGAGCGCCGGAATACGAGCGGCGATCGCCTTCGGGCTTCCCGCCGTCATCGCGGTAGCCGCGGGGTTTCCACACCAGGCGTTGATCATCTTCTGCGGAGCCTTCGCCGTGCTCTACGGCGAAGGGCAGCCCTACCGTGCTCGGGCAGGCAGAGTGCTCGGCGCCGGAGCGACCATTCTCGTCGCGGTCGGTCTCGGAGCACTTGCAGGCGACGTGGTCCGTGGCACTGCTTTTGCCGACGATGTGGCGTCCGTCCAGCTCGTCGAGGTCGTGGTGCTGACAGCAGTTGCGGTGTTCGGCACCTATGTCAACGACGCAGGCCAGTTGGTCCACCTGGCTCGTTCTTCTTCGTTCTCGTCTGTTCGATCGGCATCGGTCTGTCGAGTGCCGACGTCTCGACGGTATCGATCCTGGTGTGCACCGCAATCGGCGTCGGATCCTCGCTTGTCGTGTCGATGGCCGGCGTCGTTCGTGACCCCCGCAAACCGGAGCGCACAGCGGTCCTTCGTGCCGTGGAACTGATCGACGCGTACGTCGAGTCGGTGGCTGCCAACCGAGGTGACGACGAGGGTCGGAGTGCGGCTGCCGCGGCGCTCTGGAATGCGTGGGCGATGGTGCACGCAGCCGGACTTCCCACCCGTGACCCCGAATCCGAGTTGCTCGCAACGCTGCAGCGTGCGCATCGCGCTTTTGCCGGAGCAGTCGGATCGGTTCGTTCCGGTGACAGTGTCGAGACCGCAATGATGTTGCGGTACAACTACATTCCCTTCGGGCCGCCGGACATCGGCTATCGGCTGCGGCGCTCGCTTGCACCCGATTCGCATGCTGTAAGCACCGCCGTACGTGTCGGCATTGCGTGTGCGCTCGGCGGCGGGATCAGCATTGCCGTCGGTCTGGACCGTCCGGATTGGGCGATCATTTCCGCGGTCCTTGTGCTGCATCAGGGCCTCGATCGAGTGCAGGGCACCGCTCGTGGGTTTCATCGTTTCGCGGGCACGGTCATCGGCCTCGGGCTGTTCGCGGCGTTGCATCAGCTGGCGCTGACCGGGTACGCCTTCGTCGCGCTGTTGATGGTGCTGCAGTTCTCGATCGAACTGCTCGTCGTCAACCGCTACTGGCTGGCGGTTGTATTCATCACACCGGTCGCTCTCCTTGTCGGCGGCGCAAGCCATCCCGACGCACATGTCGGTCCGATAGTTCTGGATCGGCTGGTCGAGACGGTCGTCGGAGTCGTAGTGGCGCTGGTCGCGATGTGGGCGGTGTTGCGCCATGCGCACAGAGCGACTTTCGAGTGGACCGACAGGCGGGTTGTAGACACTGCGACCGCACTCCTGGACACGCTCGCTGTCGCGTCCGTCGACGGCAGCGCGCTCGCACAGCGCCGCGATCTGCAGTACGAACTGATCGAATCGGCCAAGAGCGGTGCCGATGTCGTCCGCACCGAAGGTGGCTGGGCGCAACAGCACTGGCGCGAGCACAGCGCGATCCAAGGCTTGGGGTACGAACTTCTCGCCGACTGTTGGACGGTCCCAGCAGGCGGGAAATTGGCTGGTGTCGACCTATGGAAAGAGCGGTTCCAACCCTTCGTTGCGTGAGTTCTTGCCAGGTGGTTGGCGTTCCATCGACGTATTCGCCTGCTGGGCACCGATTCCCGCAGAGATGACAAGAACGATCCCAGCGATCTGCAGCGGGTTCGGTATCTGGGTGAGGATCGCGAGGCCCAATACCGTTGCAATGCCCGGCTCGAGTGCCATCAGTGTTCCGAAGGCAGCGATGGGCATCCGTCGCAGCGCGAGCAGTTCGAGAGTGAACGGCAACAGCGGGACGAGTATGGCCAGGCCGAGACTTTGTACTGCCAGCGTGGGTGTCAAGCCGCCGACCGCGTTCGCGATGCCGAAGGGGGCGATGACTACGGCGCCGACCGATAGCGAGATCGCAAGGCCGCCGAAGCCGTCCAGTTGGGACCCGACCCGGTGGGTCAGCATGATGTAGGAACCCCAGCCGACGGCGGCGGCGAGGGCGAAAAGTAGACCTGCGACATCGAGTTCGCCGAGCCACGGCTGGGTCAAACCGACGACCCCGACGAGTCCGAGTGCGGGCCAGATCAACGCCAAGCGCCGATGGCTCCTGATCGCGGCGACGCCGAGTGGACCGAGGAACTCGATCGCAACGGCTGTGCCGAGTGGAATTCGTGCGATCGCTTCCATGAACATCAGCGTCATCAGGCCGGTCGCGGTTCCGAGCAACACAGTGCTGAGCAGGGTTCGGCGCGGGATCGATCGAATGGCCGGACGAGTGATCGCCATCAGCAGCGCAGCGGCGATCGACAGTCGCAACCAGGCCGCGCCCGCGGGAGTGAGGGCGTCGAAGAGGTGCGTGCTCAATGCCGCTCCCAATTGAATGGCGAGCATCGCTGACACGGCGAGGGCGGGCGCGGGAATCTTCACCTGACCCATTCAAAAGATCAGCGCTGTCCGCGTCCAGCGCATGTTTGGAACAATATTGTTCACAAAAGGTGGATGATTGGATGGTGGACCTGGAAAAGCTGCGGGCATTGGTGGAGTTGTCACGTCTGGGCACCATGTCGGCCGTTGCCGACGCGACGGGCTACGGCACGTCGGCGGTCAGTCAGCAGCTTGCCGGTCTGGAACGCCAACTCGGAGTCGATCTGCTCGAGGCTCATGGTCGTCGAGTACGCCTGACGCCCGCGGGACGACGACTCGCAGCGCACGGCAAGACCATTCTCGCCGCAGTAACCGCAGCACAGCTCGATTTGGCCGAGCAGGCCGCACCGAGCGGAGTCGTCCGTGTTGCGGCCTACGGAACGGCGATGCGGCGACACCTGATCCCGGCGCTCGCCGAAATCGCCGACCGATACCCGACTATGAGTCTCGAGCTGCAGGAGTACGAGCCCCCGGAGACGCTGACGCTTCTGGACGACGACGGGATAGATGTCGGCTTCGTCTACGACTACACGCTCGTGCCACGCGTCTGGCGACATCCGCACACCTTGCTCTCGACGAGTCGAGTCGTTCTCGCGGTACCCGCCGATGCAAAGGTGGCCGACCGTATATCCGAGCCGTCCGATCTGGACGTCTTCCGGGACACGCCCTGGATCGCCAACTCTCGCGACACCGGTGATGACGAGCTCGCGGCGCGGCTGTGCGCGCTCGCTGGATGGGCACCGGACATCCGACACCGGGCCGACGATCTCGACCTGGTCGCCGATCTCGTTCTGGCCGGACAGGGCGTCAGCGTGCTGCCCGCCGAATCGCAGGAAGCGAAACGTGTACGAACAGTCGCGCTCGAACTGGGGAACGTCGAGCGCCGCATGTGGAGTGGGACGCGAGCGGGCACACAGACGTGGCGGGCTGCCACGGCGCTCATCGAGCTGGTTCGCTCACACGTCGTGTCGCAATATCCAGCGGACGTTCCACTCAGCCCTGAGGTGAACTGATGTTCACGAGCCAACCGATGCCGAATTTGTCGATCAGCGAGCCGAATTCGTCGCCCCACATTTGCTTCTCCAGCGGGACGGTGACCGTGGCACCGTCGCCGAGTGCGTCCCAGTACCCGCGCAACTCGGCTGCATCTTCGCCGCTGAGGCTGATCGTGATGTTGGTTCCGGGGTTGTGTTCCATGCCGGGCGGTGTGTCCGAAGCCATGAGGGTGAAGCCGTTGTCGGCTTCGAGCATTCCGTGCATGATGCCCTCGGTTCCGTCGGGAGCCCCGAAGTCGGCAAAGCTGTTCATGATCAAACTGCCGCCGAAGACCGTCTTGTAGAACTCCAGAGCCTCCTTGGCATTGCCCGCAAAACTGATGTACGGATTGAGTCGAGAAACCACGATCTGCTCCTTCGATGGTGAGCCGCGTCGGTTGGACACTAACGCGAGGTGCCGACATTTCGGACGCGATCGCAGCTCGGAGAGCCTGTCTGTTTCGGCACGCGCTGGCCACCCACGCGATCTGGACAAACCCGCCACGCAACGCTTGGATGAAATCCAGCCACTGACGAAGGTGATGATCAGCAATGGACAGCGCGGCTGCACCCAGCGGAGAAACCACGACGGTACTGACTCCTGACGGTCGCAACCTCGCGTACGTCGAAGTGGGAGATCCCGACGGACCGCTTGTTCTGCACAATCACGGCGGCCCCAGCAGCCGTTTCGAGGCACGCCTTTTCGCACGTTTTGCGGCGACGAATCGGCTGCGGTTCGTCTGCGTCGACCGACCAGGAATTGGCCAATCCAGTCCGCAACAGAAACGCACCTTCGCTGGCTGGGCCGACGACCTCACGGTCGTCGCCGATGCGCTCGGCTACCAAGAATTCGGTGTGACGGGATGGTCGGAAGGCGGTCCTTGGGCACTTGCGGCAGCCGCCTACATCGATCCCGCTCGACTGCGTCACGTCAGCAGCATCGCGGGTGCAAGCTATGGAACGTTCGGGGATAATTCTGCAGCGCAGTACCTTTCGAAGGTAGACGCGATGGGCGGAGCACTCGCCCTGCGTTTCACGCCTGTCTTCCGCCTTATGTACATGACTCTTGGCCTCACAGCCAAGCGCTTCCGCAAAACGTACTTCAGCCAACTGGACAAGGCCGTCAATAGTTACGATAAGGAGATCGTGAGTCGGCCGGATTTCGAATCCGCCTTCTACGACGCGACCGTCGAATGCTTCGCTCAGGGGTCCGGGGGATTGGTTCGTGACGCCATCCCGTTGTATCGGCGATGGGAATTCGATGTGACAACGATCGAACGGGAAGTCCATATGTGGCAGGGTCTGGATGACCTTCTGGTCCCTGATCCGATCAACAAAGCGGTGGCTGATCGAATGCCCGGAGCTGTGTGGCATCCAGTCGACGGCGCCGGCCATTTTGTCGCGATCGGCGCCGGTGGCGACATCCTCGCCATCGCGGCCAAGGAACTGGGTGCATAGCATCTCGAGCTATGCAGTGGGCAGCGTAAGTACCTTGGGTCCGTCGTCGGTGACCGCAATTGTGTGCTCCGAGTGTGCCGTTCGAGATCCGTCTGCCGATCGGATCGTCCAACCGTCGTCGTCGAAGACGATCCGGTCCGTGGTCTGCGCCAGCCACGGCTCCAGTGCCAGCGTCATTCCGGGCCGGAGCATCAGCCCGCGGTTGGGTCGGCCGTTGTTGGACACGTGCGGATCCTCGTGCATCGTGCGGCCGAGTCCGTGGCCGCCGAATTGGGTGTTGACCGAGTAGCCGTAGTCGGTGCACACCGTTCCGATGGCGAACGAGATGTCGCCCAACTTGTTTCCGGGTGTCGCGGCGGCGATTCCAGCAGCCAACGCGACTTCGGTGACATCGATCAATCGCGCATCGGCTGGGTCGGCCGTGCCGACGATGAGGCTGCGGGCCGAGTCGGCGACCCAGCCGTCGATCGAGACCGCGAGGTCCAGGCTGAGCAGATCGCCGTCGCGCAGGGTGTAGTCGAATGGAAGTCCGTGCAGCACAGCATCGTTGACGGACAGGCAGATGACGTTGCGAAACGGTCCGCGGCCGAACGACGGTGCGTAATCCCAGTAGCAGGAAACCGCTCCACGTGCGTCGATCATCGTTCGCGCGTGCTGCTCCAACTCGAGGAGGTTGACGCCGGGCTGCGCGCGTTCGCCGACGGCAACGAGCACGTCGGCGACGAATGCGCCGGTGATCCGCATTCGTTCGATCTCTGCGGGCGACTTGAGTTCCAGCATTCCTACCTCTCGGAGTGTGATCTGCATCGGTATTTTAATACCATCCCACGGTGGTATTAAAATACCAACTCCGCTAGGCTTCGACCATGGTCAGACGCCCCCTCACTCCCGAACAGTTCAGCGCAGGCAGACGTCTCGGGTCGATGCTGCGAGACGCACGGGGAGACCGTGGTCTGAGCGATGTGGCCACGGCCGCAGGCATATCGCCGGAAACGTTGCGCAAGATCGAAACCGGAAGAATGCCGACGTCGTCGTTCGGGACGATCGTCGGTCTCGCAGCCGCGCTCGGGCTGCCGATCCAGGAACTCGCGGACGCGTGGCTCGCGGACGCAGCGGTTGCTGCGACTGCCTAGACAGACGATCAGCGCGACAATTCCGCCACGATCGTGTCCGCAAATGCGTCGACGTCGGCTTCGGTTGTGTCGAACGAACACATCCACCGCACCTCGCCGGCGGCCCGGTTCCAGTCGTAGAAGCGGAACTTCTCGCGAATTCGGTCTGCGGCCGCGTTGGGGAGCGCGGCGAACACCGCGTTGGCTTCCGTCTTCTGAGTGAACGACAGCCCCTGCGGCGCAGCGGCTTCGAGGCGCCCGCGAAGCCTGGCCGCCATCGCATTCGAATGCCCCGCCGCACGGAGATAGAGGTCGTCTGTGAGAAGGGCGATGAATTGAGCAGAGATGAATCGCATCTTCGACGCCAATTGCATCGTCGACTTGCGGAGATAGAGCAGCCCGTCCGATGCTGCCGGATCGAGTACGACAACAGCCTCGCCGAACAGCATGCCGTTTTTCGTCCCACCGAAGCTGACGACGTCGACGCCTGCGTCGGACGTGAACTCTCGGAGCGGCACTCCTAGCGCCGCAGCGGCATTCGAGATCCTGGCACCGTCGAGATGCACTTTCATGCCATGCCCATGTGCATGATCGGCGATGGCTCTGATCTCGTCGACCGTGTACAGCGTCCCGAGTTCGGTTGTGTTGGTGATGCTTACGGCCAATGGCTGCGCACGATGTTCGTCGCCCCAACCCCAGGCCTGACGATCGATGATCTCGGGCGTCAGCTTCCCGTCGGGTGTATCCACCGTCAGCAACTTCAGGCCGGTCGTTCGTTCGGGTGCGCCGCCCTCGTCGGAATTGAGGTGTGCTGTTGTCGCGCAGATGATTCCGGCCCACCGCGGCAGCATCGATGTAAGCGCGGTGACGTTGGCTCCGGTTCCATTGAAGACGGGAAACGTCTCTGCCTGCTCGCCGAAATGCGAGCGCATGACCGACCGCAGCCTTTCGGTGTACTCGTCCTCGCCGTAGGAGACCTGGTGGCCGAGGTTGGCGTCGGCCAATGCTTCGAGGATCTCGGGGTGGGCGCCTGCGTAGTTGTCACTTGCGAAACCACGCGAGGACGGATCGTGAAGTCGGGTCACCCAATCAGCTCCGACGTGCCCGCTGTGCGAGATCGACTGTGGCTGCGCGGAGTTCGCCGATCGAATCGATCGGCTTCGAGTAGCCGACGCGCGTCATCGCGACTCCTCGTGGTGTTGTCACCCGCAGATCCAAGCCGTACCGGTCTGCGCCGACGCACGTCGCCTCCGTTGCATCGGGGAAGCCACCGAGTTCCTGCACCATCGCGAGCAACGAAGCGCTGTGGTCCTCGTTGAGGTGAGTGATCGCGCCCGCAGCCTTGGGTACGACAGGGTCCGGTGTCGCGGCGGCATACGCCTCGGCGGTCGCCGAATCCATCCGACCGTAGCCACCGACCCACCGCACACGCTGCACTCGCAACACCCAGAGTGAGAAGTCGGAGAAGTCGACGTAGATGTGTGCCGCCGGCACCGCGGCGAGGTGGGCTGCGCGTGCGGCGGCCAACTCGTCACCGCTCGGGCGTTCGACAATCCCGGCCAGTGTGATGCGGGTGCTCGCGAGCGGATCCGACGGTTGGTCGGGCGTCACGATCGCAAGGCTCGCACGAGGATCGCCCGCAAGATTTCGGCCGTGTTCAGCCATTCGAGACACACACAGGACCGGTGCACCGTCCAGCAGACCGTAGGTGACAAACGACGCCCACGGATCACCGCTGCTGGTCAGGCTCGCCAACGTAGCGACATTGGTCGATGCGGCCAGAGTTCGCGCCTCTTCGGCGGCGGACGGTCGCGTGGAGTCAGCGACTGCAGTCAATGGCGGCGGGACGGTCGGTGCGTCGCCGGGGTCGCCGTGATCGAGGTTGGCCATGCCGGAAACGGTACGCCGCGGCCGGCAGGCTCAGCTTTCCAGTAGCTCTGCCACCACCGAGGAGAGCTGTTCGGCGTTGCGACACTCGTGCATCGTAATTTGCTCGCGGTAAGCACCCGCGGCCGAATCTCCGGTGCCCCAGCGGCTTCGAGGTTCGGGATTGAGCCATCGAGCATGCTTGGCGGAGGCGACCAGATCGCGGAGCACCGCAGCACGCGGATCGCTGTAGTTGCTGCGCGCGTCGCCGATCACGATGAGCGATGTTCTCGACGTCATCGCATTCGGGTACGCGGAGGCGAACGATTCGAGAGCGCGTCCGTAGTCGGAACGTCCGTCGACATCTATCTCGGCCTCGGAATTCATCTTCGCTACCGCGACGCGTAGGTCGGTGCCAGGGGCGAAGAGGTCGGTGACCTCGTCGACCGTGTCGATGAAGGCGAAGATCCGCACTCGGGAGAACGCCTTGCGAAGTGCGTCGACGAGGATGAGTGTGAAGTAGCTGAACTCCGCGACCGAACTCGACATATCGCACAGGACAACAAGTTCGGGCTTCGCGATCCGCGGCTTGCGCCGCACGAGCGTGATCGGAACACCGCCGGTCGACATGGACCTGCGCAAGGTCGAGCGCAGATCGATCTCACCCGCCCGCGCCCGGCGTCGTGCAGTCGCCTCGCGAACCGCCAGTGTGCGGCCGAGGTCGACGACCGCCCTGCGGACCGCGGCCAGTTCGGAGGTGTCGGCAGCATCCGGCTCGTCCATCCCCGCTGTTCTCGGGACTGCATATCGCGCGACCCGGTCGCGGCCACGACGCTGTGCGACCAGTCTGTTGGTCTCCAACGTCACGGCGCGCTGCAGTTGGTCCAACTGCGCCTGCGCTGTCCGTTCCGCAATGACAGAACTCATCGCGGTAGGCGGTAGGCCCGCTGCGATGCGCATTGCGATCCGATTCGTCGTCTCCGCGGTGTCGAGTCCGCGCATCGCCTGCATTGCGGAGTACGAGTCGCCGTCTGCACTTCGATACTCACCGAACTCCGAAACCAGATCGGCTGCAATGGTGCTGACCGCGTCGTCGAATGCCGAAGCGTCCAGCTCGTCGGACGCTGCCGCCATCAGTTCGGCAAGTGCGTCGGGTGTGGTGTCCTCGTCGCGATCCTTCTGACGAGCGGGAGATGCGCCGGCAAACCACAGGTCGAAAAGCGCTGCGAACGTTGGTAGTTCGACTTCGCGATGCACCAAGGTGGCACACAGCGCGCCGCGGACCTGACCGCGGTCGTACAGATCGATACACCTCAGCGCTGCAACGGCATCGACGAGTGCGGCAGGACCGCAGGGCAGGCCGTTGTCCCGGAGCGCATCGACGAACCCGATCACATGGTTCAACAATCCATCGCGTCCTGCGGCCGCGAAGTCAGCTTCGGCGTCGGGGATCCTGTGCGCGAGGATTCGGCGCTCCATCCCTGAACTCGGGTTGGGTAGCCGGCTGAAGTGACACCTCCGCCGCAGCGCATCCGACAGTTCACCTCTACCACCCGAGGTGAGGATGACGAGTGGTCGCCGAACCGCAGATACGGTGCCGTACTCGCCGATGGTGATGGCGAAGTCACCGAGCACCTCGAGCAGCAGCGCGTCGAACTCGATCTGTGCCTTGTCGACTTCGTCGACGAGTAACACGGTCGGTTGGTCGCTCCGTAGAGCCGCGAGCAGCGGCCGTTCGAGTAGAAACTCGTCGGAGAAGATGTCCACATCGGCGGCGTGGGTCGAACTTTGTAGTCGCAGAATCTGTTTCGCGTGATTCCACGCGAACAGTGCCTCCTGTTCGCCGACCCCTTCGTAACATTGCAAGCGAATCAGGCGAGCGCCTGCGCTCTGCGCCAGTGCACGTGCCAGTTCGGTTTTGCCGACGCCGGTGTTTCCTTCGAGCAGCAACGGTCTACCGGTGAGGTCGGCCAGATGGACCGCGAACGCTGTTTGTCGACTGGCGATGTATCCCACGTCCGCGAGACCGCTACGAATCTGCCGTGAATCGGTGAACAGTGGGACAAGATCTTTGTCCTGCAGGCCGACGGGCCGAACGGTCTGCCCGACGCGCGGCAGTCTGCCCAACGTTCGGGCAAGTGAACGTCGTCGTCCACCGATTCTTGCCACGCGGACAACGCTACCGGGTGGCGTCACTCGCCTAAACTGACGTGCGTGACCAGACTGACAGTCGAACGCAGAATCGCAGCGCCTCCGGCAGCCGTCTTCGATTGGCTGACCGACGTCAGTAACTACGTGCAGACGCGGACAGTGATCCGTGCCCGCCGAACCAAAGATGGCGAGGGCGCGCTCTACGGCGTCGGCGCGATCAGGGAGATAACCGCGGTCGGCGCCTGGTTCCGCGAGTCGATCACGCACTACGACAGGCCGAACGAGTTCAGGTACCTAATCGTCGAGTCGATCCCGGCGATCGAACATCGCGGCGGCAGTGTGCAATTGACGCCATTCGAGAACGGCACCCACGTGACGTGGACCACTGAATACGAGTTGCCGCTTCGGTCTGGCGGAGCGCTGGTGGCGACCGCAATCGCCCCGATCCTGGAGCGCTCGTTTCGCTCGATCCTTGCGGCGGCCGACAGATCGCTGACACGCCGATAAGCGGCGAACTTACCAGCGGGTAGATTCGCTGGGGTGGAATCATCCGGGGAAGCCGCACAAGAGACGTTCGATCCTGCCGAGCACGCGTTGGCGATGGTCGGTAATCACTATCGAACCGCAGACGCTTACGAGGTCGGCCGCGAGAAGATCCGCGAGTACGCAAGGGCTGTCCAGGACGAGCACCCGGCGCATCGAAGCGAAGATGCGGCGAAGGCTCTCGGTTACGACGGCCTGCTTGCGCCGCTGACCTTCTTCTCCTTGGTCGGAATGCTGTCGCAGCGACGCCTTCTCGAAACCATCGCCACCGGCTACGACCTGAGTCAGATCCTCCACACCGACCAGGTTCATCAGTACCACCAGCCGATCAAGGCAGGCGACCGACTTGTGTGCGACGTCTACCTCGACTGGGCCTTGACCCCGGATGTTGGACACGGGGATTTTCTGGCTATGCAGCCTGGATGAG
>NZ_JBIMSN010000132.1:0-924 GCF_043944905.1 Antrihabitans spumae | reverse complement strand
TCAGCTTCCCCCGGACTCTGTCCGGGATTAAGCGTGTCCAACACGCGGGGGCAAGGCCCCTGCGCCACCGCCGACATCGAGCCAGGAGGCATCCAGGAGTGCGGCTTTCACTGCCTCGATAACGAGGCGAGTCACATTCTTAATGCCAAGCCATGTCAAGGCGAATCGGCTTACTTCATCATTGTCACCGCGCAGTACCGCGGCTCGCGCCTTCAACGCTGCGGACAGCGCAATCTCGGCGATGCGATGCCCGAGGTTCGACAACATGGCCCAGTTGCCGATCAAGGAGCCGACACGGCCCTGCAGCGTGTCCGCGAGGCTATTGAGGTGGGCGAACGTCGATCCGAGCATCGCGGCGGTCGGGGTAAAGAGCCTCATATTTGCCGCGAACTGTCCACTCATGCCTGCCAAGACGTTCGCGATATACGGCTGTGAACCCAACCCGATTGCAGGCACAAGTCGATTTACATCGCCGAATACTGCCTGTGGCATTAGTGGCGTGAGCGGCAACTGGAAGTTGTCGAGCACGCCGAGGGTGCTGGTGATCGGCGCGATCTGGCTGTGGAAGTTGTCGAGCACGCCGAGGGTGCTGGTGATCGGTGCGATCTGGCTGTGGAAGTTGTCGAGCACGCCGAGGGTGCTGGTGATCGGCGCGATCTGGCTGTGGAAGTTGTCGAGCACGCCGAGGGTGCTGGTGATCGCCGCGATCTGGCTGTGGAAGTTGTCGAGCACGCTGAGGGTGCTGGTGATCGGTGCGATCTGGTTCTGAATGTCGATCGGGTTGAGCGACTTAAACAGCTTGTTGATGCCGTATCCATCGTCCGACCATGCGGTGCCACGAGGGCCGACGTCCTCCGCGTCGTCCTCGGGCCTTGACCCCTCGTGTTGGACACGCTCAATCCCGGACAGAGTTCGGGGGAAGCG
>NZ_JBIMSN010000131.1:0-920 GCF_043944905.1 Antrihabitans spumae | reverse complement strand
ACCCAATCCGAAACAGATCAAGCCGGCACGTCAGCCCGGAGAAAGATCTGGGCTAGTGGTTGAGCAGAGTAATCAACTGAGGAGTTCGCATTGAAAAAGAGAATGTGCTTGGCAGTTTTCTCAGGAACGATGTTGATCGGCGTGTGCGCATGTATGTCACCGGAGACATCGTCCGATGTTGGGGAACCAGTGGCGACATCGGCCGCGAACGTCTCAACCATAGAAAGTCGCTCCAGAGACGTTCCCTCAGGTGCCCCCTCAGATCTTCGCGGCATGGTCAACGCATGCTCTCTGATCAGCGACGAAGACGTTGCCGATGTGCTCGGCGGCGAAATATCCCATGAAGCGTTCGACAATATTGATGGCGGCCATACATGCAGCTACAAAAGCGAGAGCAACATCGGGACCATGGATGTACAGGTCGGACCGTACAACGCAGGTTTCGCGGATGCACCGGGAAGGCAAATCAGGTTGTTCGGTAACTCGATGGAATTCTACACTGGAAAACGCAGCTTTCTAGTTGACGTCAATAGTCCCTACTGGCGCGAACAGCGCCCTTCTCCGCAAGAGAAAGACGACGAGTTATTGGCGCTGGCGATCACAATGATCAACAGTCTGCCCAACTAGAAGCATGAATCCAGCGAGATTCAACTGAGCGCTTTTTCGCCCTCATAATTCGATGCCCGTCGCTGTGGCTGATACGTCGAGCCGGTGATGTCATCGTGGCCGAAAGACGTCGCAGCGGAGTTGGATGCGGATGACGAGCATGGTGCACTGATCGACCTAAACGATCCAGGACCGGAGTTACTACATAGCAGCAGCGACGTTACGTGCTGAATGTTTATGCACGCGTATGCACTGTCGGGCCTTGACCCCTCGTGTTGGACACGCTCAATCCCGGACAGAGTTCGGGGGAAGCG
>NZ_JBIMSN010000130.1:0-5004 GCF_043944905.1 Antrihabitans spumae | reverse complement strand
ACCCAATCCGAAACAGATCAAGCCGGCACGTCAGCCCGGAGAAAGATCTGGGCTAGTCGCACGGGCACCCGTCCACCCCCTTCTTTAACTATCGTCTCCAACAGTCGTCTTGATAACAAACCGGCCGAGTCCACCTATGACAAACCGATCTCTCAACCCGACCGAAAGTAGAGCCGATGCGAATTGCGCTGCCGTTAGCGGGAACCCGCGGCGACGTCCAACCTGCCGTGGCACTCGGTGTCGAACTGAGGGGACGCGGACACGACGTAGTGATCGGTGCACCACCGAATCTGGTCGATTTCGCAACGCGTGCCGGCCTGGAAACCCAAGCGTGTGGCCCTGACGTGCAGAAGCTGTACGAATCCGACGAAGGTCAACGCGCACTCGCGTCCGGCAGCACGTTCAAGCTCATGCCGATGGTCGCAAAACAGATGGCGGAATACACGGATCGCTTCGACGACGAGATGATCGACGTGTGCAGCGGCGCGGACCTGATCGTGTCGACGACGATGACCGAAGATCGCGGCCAATCGATCGCAGAAGCGATGTCGATACCGCTGGTCAGCCTGCATACGTTCCCGTGCCGCAAGAACAGCAAATATCCGTTCCCCAACGGTCTTCCTCCTCAGTGGAGTCCGCCGGGGCCGGTGAACAGCGCGACGTGGGTGGTCGCCGAGAACGTTCGCCGCGTTGTGTTCATGAAGTACCTCAACAAGCTTCGCGCGAAGCTGGATCTGCCGTCCACACGGCAGTCCGTCGCGGCGGCGCTGCACAGGGACGGCGTCCCCGAGGTGCAGATCTACGACCCGGTCCTCCTACCCGGACTTGCGGACGAATGGGCAGGCCAACGGCCGTTCACCGGCTTCCTCGAGCTGACCCGAGCAACCCGCGAAGCTGTCGGCGAACTCGCTGACGCACACGACGACGTGCTGTCGTGGATCGCGGCTGGTCCCCCACCCATCTACTTCGGGTTCGGCAGCATGCCCATTCGCGATGCTACAACCGTTGTCGCCCAGGTCGACGACGTGACTCGCCGACTCGGCCAGCGGGCGCTGGTCAGCGCGGGGTGGAGTGACCTCGATCGCGCCAACGCCGCAACGGGAGACCACGTGAAGATCGTCGGAGCGCTCGCGCACGACATCGTGTTCCAGCATTGCGCCGGAGCCGTCCATCACGGCGGCGTCGGCACGTTGTTCGAGAGTCTGCGCGCGGGCTTGCCGACGATGGTGTGTTCGGTGTCCTTCGAACAGCCGATGTGGGGCACTCAGGTCGAACGACTCGGCTTGGGATCGCATGTCCGCTTCACCAAACTCGATGCCGCCACACTCGAGTCAGGTCTACGAGTACTGCTCGAGGACGCGACCATCGAGCATGCGCGCGATATGGGAGCGCAGCTGGCGAAGTCGGCCCAGGCATGCGCCGCGGTTGCCGACATCGTCGAAGCTCACGCTGCGAAGTGGGAAGCCAAGTAGAAATCTGTCCGGCAGCGATGAGTTCTGCGGATCGCGGGGGTCTTACCTACGACAAACACCCCCGCAGCTGGAGGACCCATGGCCACCACATCCACCGTCACCCCCGTCGTCGACGTACTCGAAGTCCCCGGAGCTCGGTTGCACTACGAGGTCCGCGGGGCCGGGCCGGTGGTCGCACTGATCGGGGCGCCGATGAACGCAGACTCGTTCGCACCGATCGCCGACCTGCTTGCCGACGAGTTCACCGTCCTCACGGCCGATCCCCGCGGCATCAACCGCAGCCAGGTCACAGACCCGACGCAGGATTCGACGCCCGAATTGCGAGCCGACGATTTGGCTCGATTGCTGACGCACATCAATGCCGGCCCTGCGATCGTCTTCGGGTCGAGTGGCGGCGCGATCACCGCGCTCGCCTTCGCGCAAGCCCGGCCCGACCTTGCACGCGCGGTGATCGCGCACGAACCGCCGTTGAACGAACTGCTCGACGACCGTGCCCAACTGCACGCAAACACCGAGGACATGATTGCGACCTACGCAGCTGGGGACCGTGTCGGTGCGTGGCGAAAGTTCATGACAGCTGCCAACATTGCGCTGCCCGAAGAGGTGTTCATGATGATGTTCGGCAACGAGCCCGAACCACAGCAGGCGGCCGACGAAGCGAGGTGGTTCGCGCACGAACTGCTGCCGAGCACGACCTGGGTTCCCGACCTGAATCTGCTCGGTGCAGTACCGACGACCATCCTCGTCGGGGTGGGTGCAGAGTCGACCGGGCAATTGTGTGTGCGCACGTCGACCGCGCTGTCCGAAGCGATCGGCGCAGAGCTGACCTCCTTCCCCGGAGGACATACCGGATTTGCCGACGACCCAACAGCATTCGCGCCTCGCCTGGCCGAACTTCTGCACAGCATCCTGCGGGGCGGTTGATCCGAAAGGCAGCGTGCCAGACTGGACTGATGACCACCGATCGTGAGGCCGACGCAAATCGACTTGCCGCGCAGTCCTTGGCGCAGGACGATCCGACCGGCTGGTTCGAACGCCTGTATGCGGAGGCAAGCACCGGGTCAGCCGTCGTGCCGTGGGATCGCGGCGGGCCCAATCCACTGCTCGTGGATTGGGCTGCAGAACGGCAGGTGGTCGGCAGTTGCCGGCGCGCGCTCGTGGTCGGCTGCGGCCCCGGCTACGACGCGGAGTACTTCTCGACCCTCGGGTTCGAAACGACAGCATTCGACATCTCCCCCACCGCAATCGAATTGGTGCAGGAGCGTTTTCCGGATTCTGCCGTGGAGTACCGCAGTGCGGATCTGCTCGATCCACCTGCCGAGTGGGACGCCAATTTCGATCTTGTGGTCGAGTCGTTCACCGTCCAATCCATGCCGGTGTCGGTGCGCGGCACAGCGATCGAACAACTGAGGCGACTCGTCGCAGTCGGCGGAGAATTACTGGTCGTCGCAGGGATCCGCGGCGAAGGCGAAGAGGTCGACGGACCACCGTGGCCGCTCACCGAAACCGAGATCCGTTCGTTCGCGCGTGATGGTCTCCAGGTGCAGACACTCGAGCAAGTCGAGGCTCGGTGGCGCGCAGTCTTCGTCCGCGGCGACAACACGTCGTCGTGAGCGATCACGACCACGATCTCGCACTGGCCCGTGGCGGCGACGACGACGCGTTCACCCGCCTCGTCGCACCTCGGCGGCGCGAACTCCATGCGCATTGCTATCGAATGCTCGGTTCGACGCACGACGCCGACGACGCCTTGCAAGACGCTCTGCTGCGGGCGTGGCGTGGTCTCCCCCGGTTCGAAGGTCGCAGTTCCCTTCGCTCCTGGCTCTACACCGTCGCGACACGCACCTGTCTGGACCTGGTCGAAGGTCGAAAGAAGCGGGCACTGCCGGTGGACCTCGGTCCGTCGAGCGATCATGCGGTCCTCGGCGACATCCCGCTGACCGAGATCTCGTGGCTCACGCCGTACCCGGATTCTGGGCTGTCCGACGATCCTGAGGGTCCACACGCTCGGTACGAGCAGCGGGAAGCTGTCGAACTTGCGTTCGTTGCTGCGCTGCAACATATTCCGGGAAATCAGCGTGCGGCGCTTTTGCTTTTCGAGGTGCTCGGCTTCTCCGCTGCCGAGATAGCTACGACGATGGACACGTCGGTTGCATCGGTGAACAGTGCCTTGCAGCGCGCGCGTCGGATCGTGTCGGAGAAGGTGCCTGCGGCTACTCAGCAGCAGACGCTGCGCGACATCGGCGATCTGCGGATGCGGGAGGTTGTTGCCGGCTATTCGTCCGCACTGGAGCGCGGGGACGCCGACGCGCTCGTTGCACTGCTGACCGAAGACGTCACCTGGTCGATGCCCCCGTTGGCACATTGGTACCGCGGTCTCGATGCCGTCACCGACTTCGCGACGAAAGTCCCACTCGACAGTTGTGGTGCGTGGCGTCGGCTGCCGACCCACGCGAACGGTCAGCCTGCGGTGGGCTCGTACCTGTGGAACGAGGACGCAGGTACCCACGTGAGTTTCGCGATCGACGTCTTGACGCTGCGTGAAGACCGAATCGCGGAGGTAACGACGTTCATCGGAGCCGAACATTTCGACGGGTTCGGCCTGCCCTCGACGGTGGCGTAGGCGCGACTACGAATCACCAACGATCGAGAATTCACCAACGATCGATATGCAGGACCGAGTCGATGGGCTCGCGCGCAGCGGGCTTGAACGTCTCGCCGGTGTAGTAGGCCGTCGGGATCAAGGCAGCCTGGTGGTAACCCGGCGGCACGCCAAGCAATTCCGCGACCTCGGCTTCACGTTCCAGATGCAGTGTCGTCCACGCTGTCCCGAGGCCACGGGCACGTGCGGCGAGCGCGTAACTCCACGCTGCGGGGAGTAGCGACCCCCACAGGCCGGCCTGGTTTCCCGCTGGCAACGTCTTTCCGGCTTTGATGCACGGAATCACCAGGGCGGGCACCTCGCCCATTCGCTCTCCAAGCCACGCGACGCTGTCACCGACTCGGTGTTGCACCTTCGCGCGCTCCGGATCGTCGGCGAACAATTTTGCCGCCGATGCACGCGAGGCGAGATAAGCCTCGGTGGTCTCCCGATAGATCTGCCCGAGCCGTGCGCGTGTCTCGGCATCTGTCACGACGATCCATTGCCACGCTTGACGATTCGAGCCGGACGGTGCCTGCAGCGCAATCTGCAGGCACTCCTTGATCAACTCGATCGGCACGTCTCTGGTGAGGTCGAGCCGCTTGCGCACGGTTCGCGTTGTCGAGAGCAACTCGTCGGGCGTCAGATCCAGAACCGGGTACGAGGTCATAAGCCACTGTAGGACCTGGCCATTCGGACTAGGTCTCGAAACTAGGTCTCACAAGCTAAGCCAACTGCACCGTTACGTTCGCTCGGTGGCCGAAGATGCGTTTGTTGTTGTTCGTCGCGTTGAGTGCGATGACCGCTGTACACGTTTCCGGGTCGACCGACTTCGGGCCTTGACCCCTCGTGTTGGACACGCTCAATCCCGGACAGAGTTCGGGGGAAGCG
>NZ_JBIMSN010000013.1:0-10541 GCF_043944905.1 Antrihabitans spumae | reverse complement strand
TACGACAGCGACGGTGACGCGATCGGTCACTTGATGCTCGACCTCAGCAAGCGTTACCAAGGCAAACTCCGCGACGCGGCCTAAACTGTGTCCCGCATGTATCTAGACACATCTGTGCCACATGTATCTAGACAGCACAGAGTCCATAGAGGTGCAAAAGATTCACAGCCATGCTTCGCCGATTCGCAGAATTCCGGTCACCGTTCCTTTGCGGAATCGACCGTCGTGGGTGATGAGTGGCGCGGTCTGCAAGGTGTCGTTGGCAATGGTGCCGGGCTAATGCATGGTCTGCGCGCACCGCGCTGGTGTCAGGGTCGAGGACCGTGAATGTGAAGCCGTCGGCCGCGAGGAGACGGCGTTCAGTGGCGGTGGAACGGTCGGTGCGTCGCCGGTGTCTCTTATGGTCGACGGTCATTTCACGATCGGTACGCGCACCTCGGCCGTAAGTCCCGCCTAGCATGTGGCGACATCTGCAAGTGAACTGGCGCGTTCTGCTAGTGACCGGGGGATTTGGCGCGAATAGCGTTCCACGTATGAAAACTGTTCTCGTCACCGGCGCGTCGTCCGGAATGGGTAGGGCCACCGCCGAGAAGCTGCTCTTGCAGGGATATACGGTCTATGTCGCGGCTCGCCGAATCGACAAGATGCGTGACCTGGAAGAACTCGGCGCTGTGGCGATCGCGATGGATATCACCAAGGACGACGAAGTCGTCGCCGCCGTCGACCGAATCGCCGCTGAAAATGGTGGCGTCGACGTCCTGATCAACAATGCCGGGTTTGCCACCTACGGAGCGATGGAAGACACCGCGCTGGCCGACGCCCGGTATCAATTCGAGGTGAACCTGTTCGGTCTCGCTCGGCTCACTCAGCTTGTCCTGCCGCACATGCGACAGCAAGGTGCAGGCACCACCGTGAACATCTCGTCGATGGGCGGGAAAATCTACACCCCGCTGGTCTTCGCAGCATGGTCGAAGGAGTTGCTCGTGCACACGCGCGGAGCCTCCCGGCAACACGAATCAACTCGCCGATTTCTTGTGTACGGGTCAATACCGACCAACGGCAGAAGTGCTGGAACAATGGCACATACCTGTAAAGTCGCCTGCGGGGGAGGGATTCCATCTCAGCGTATGAAGAGTTGCGCGAGCAGGGATTCCTGGGCAGTCACGGGGTTGGCCTGGTCTCAGCGATAGTCCGCGAGGGTTTGCGCCGATTCCACGCGCTTGCAGGACGAGAAGCCGACGACGTCGTGCAAGAGTTTTTCGTCGATCGCATCCAAGCTCTGACCGCGATGCTGCTGGCACAAGCAACCAGCGACGACTCATTCGGACGGCTTGTCCGGCGATCGGTTCAAAACTGGCTGATTGATCAGGCGCGAAAAACCGGAACGGGACCGTTACGTCGCGCGATCGAAAAAGTACTCGACGAGTCACTGGAGTTCGATCGGGTGCCTCTCGGGCATGCGGGCGCGGGGCGATGGCGGCTCGCGGGTACGAACGGCGAACCTTGGGGTGGGGATACCGGCCGACTCATCGCCGTCGCCTGGGGAGTACCGAACGTCCGAGTACCGAAGTGGTCGAGTAGCTCGCGTCGCCCTCCTGTCGCTGATCGCGCGACGTTGGTGGCGATCGCACACGCCATCCTCCGGGAGGCTGGCGGCAGCCTAGAAACCGCCCAACTCGTGCACGTCTTCTCACAGAGATTCGCAGCTTCGCTGGATCCGATCGTGATCTCGCTCGATGAGGGCTCTGACGAAGATCTCGACAAAGACGCGCCAAGCGCCGATCTGCCGGCGGAGGGCACAGGTCCGGAGGAGTTCGTCATCGCCGAATCGGTGGCTTTGGACGTCGCTGTTGCAGCCGCCGAGATCGCTGGCCGATTGTCCGACATCGAACGGGCGATCATCCCCGTGCTCGACAACAGCGCCGCCGTTCGCGAGCGGCTTGGCCTCGGGCGCAGTCAATCCGCCCAGTTCGCGAGCACGTTGAAGTCGAAGATACGCGCACTTGCGGGGACTAGGGAGGATCGAGATGAGATCGTCAGAGAGGTGATTGCGGTATGCGGCGGTCCAGCAGCGTCTTAGCGGACAGATTGCACGATCTGTCGTCAGACTTAAGTAATGAGAATCACTCAGTAAGCCGAGCGGACTGGAGGGCTAGTTGAGTAAGAGCTCCGTGCCACGCCATCTTCTCGAACTCGCTCGCGATGCATCGGCGCCTTATCCTCTAACGGCTGATGGTCGACACGCGAGATTTGGTGATTGCCGCGACCACCCAATCGAGCGTGGTCAGATCTGGCGAGCGATATGGGACGACGTCAGCTTGCTCATTCTGGTGACCGATGTTGAGCATGCTGAAATTGATGCCGTCGCGTTGACCCTGGATCCCGGCGCGGAGGACGGGGAGTCCATCGTTTTGGAGCCTTCTCTAACAGCCTTAGGCGTTGAAGTGACGTTATGGGTGGGCCTTCGCGCCAGTCTTCCTTTCCGTGTGCTCGATGAAATCATCGATCAAATACCGGACCGGCTTGCTGACTGGATGACGTCCTCAAAGATTGACTCGAGAGTGCCTGCACCTAAAGGTGTCCGGGTTGGCAGACCCCCCTCAACCGTGTTTGACACCTCGGTTTCTATTCGAGCCGGAGTCGAGGATGACCTTGAGGCGCTGCGAGCCGCCCCGGCCCTACCTGTCGCAATGGGGGCCGAGACGTCCACTCGCACTTTGGCTTCGATATTGGGTAGGGCTGTAGACCTGAATGTCTTGGTCGGCGCGCTGAGCCGTCTAGGGTTTAGCCAATCTGACGTAATGAGCTTGCTGCGCGGTAAGAGACCGCTAACTCCAGATGTCGTTGACGTGGTTGCGCGTGTAACCGATGTCGAACCGGCGCTCATCGCCGAGGCTGTCCAACCGCTGCCCGCGGAGTTCGTCAAGGAAGTGGATCATCCGCGGTGGCGTCCCCTCTGGCGCGAACGAGCGCATGACGAGGGCCTTGACGAGGCTACCGCCCGCCTCCGCGTCAGCTACGAAATGTTCGCATTGGCGGCAAGACAAACCGGATCTCAAAGTCCGGAGTGGTCAGCTCGTCTGGCGCAATTCCGGCGATCACGCACCGAACCGGGAGCCTGATAAAGATGCGCGGAATGTACGTTTCCGAAGCACAAGTGCAGGCCGAAGCCATGGCACTTGTCGTCGAACGCGGACATCCAGGCTCGTTGGAGCGCTTGCGGAAAGACCCGTTGGCCGACTTGATGCACTGGGACGAACTATCGGTCACGCTTGTCGAGGAATCGCCCACCACCGATGGATGTTCGGTCGCAGGCAGTTATCAACCCGAGCCACCCACGCTTGTGGTAACCAAGTCAATGTCAGTCAGACGTCGCAACTTCACCGCGCTGCATGAGTTGGGACATCACCTCCAGCACACTGACATCGACCTTGGCAACACAGTATTTCAATACAGCGATCCTGACCAGTTCGAGGAGCAATCCTGCGACGCGTTTGCCGCTCGAATACTGCTGCCAGACGAAGACCTACGACAGAGAATCGATCCGCGCGGCCCTACAGCTCAAGATGTGGTTGACATATTCACCTCAAGTTCCACCGCCTCACGAGAAGCTTGCTGTGTCTGGGCGGCCCGGCATCTCCGCGGTTCGGGTGCCGTCGTTCTGCTCGATTCAACGGGTGTCGTGCAGTTTGCCGCACCGAAGAGTTTCATCCCACCGGCGAAGCGGTCCGACCAATCCCACACACCGCTCGTTGAAGCCGCGCTACGCAATCCAGGGGGCGGCGCAACGCGGGACGACACTTTCGTCATCTATCGCAGCGGCGGGCATAGCGACACTGTGTTCGGTCAGGCCAGGTGGTTCGACCATCACTACCTGGTCGCGGTGCTGGTCACCGACAACGTGCCCTGGAAGTCACTGGCGATCCCCCGCACTTCAAGCCACCGGGACGCGTACAACCGATGGTGGACCTGCGAGACGTGCGATGACTCGTTCTCGGTGAATGAGCGCTGTGACCGATGCAAGGAACCACGATGCCCCCACGGACACTGCGGTTGTCACGCCGCACGCATCGCCAAAGACAAACAGTGCAAGTGCTGCTTCCTAACACTTCACCCGTCACGATTCGAGTCCGGCAGTGATTACTGCCGAGACTGCGGCTGACACAGACGCGAGGGCTGCGTACCACAACCATGACAAACCCCGATGGGCGAAGTACTCTCGTCAAGCGCGAGGACATTAAAGATTCTGTGCGTAACGCGTTGTGGGCGCGCACCGCAGGGCGGTGCACGATCTGCAACCGTCGACTGCTCGGTGATTCCCGCACGTACATGCACTCGGTGTTGCTGGCCGAACTCGCTCACAACATCGGTGCCACGGCGGGATCCAACTCCCCTCGCCGCAACCATCGCGACGCCGCGATCGACACCGAGGCAGAGGAGAATTTGCTCTTGCTGTGTCACGATTGCCACCGATTGATCGACCATCCCGAACACATCGACTTCTTCCCACCCGAAAAGCTCAGGCAGATCAAGGAAGTGTTTGAGCGCCGCATCGAAATGGTTACCGAGAACGGCGGTTTGACACGAACGGCCGCACTTCGCGTCGGGAGCCAGATCCGCGGCTCACTTGCTCTCGCCTCTCAGCGGGAAGTCGCCGAGACACTGTTGGCGGTGAACTACCTCGGGCTCGTTGAGACCCAGCGCAGCGGGGACTTCACCTGCCGCATCGGTGGCCGAGCCAGTGGCCGCGGCTACTGGGATGCCGCCCTGCAGTCCCTCGACGACACACTGCATCTCGTCCGCCAAGCCGTCGACAGCGGCGACGTCGAGCACATCTCCGTTTTTGCGATCGCCCCTATCCCCCTCCTCGTATATCTTGGCTCGCAGCTCGACGACAAGACGCCGACGCGAATCTTCCAAAAACAACGCGACCAGTTCATCGGCTGGTCCTGGGCAGATCAGAGTGACCCCATTGACTTCGACGTGCTTACACCTGCTTCACCAGCCGATACCGCTGCCGACGGCGTCGTCCTCGTCTGTGCAGTCACCAGCGACGTGAATACCGAACTGCTGCCTCCTGAGATCTCCGCCTTCCCGTGCATCGAGATCCGGCCTCGTCAAGTCGCTCCATCCCCGACCTTGATTTCTCATGAGCAGTCGCTGGCCACCTTCGCGACGCGATGGCGAGAGGCGCTGGCCACAACCGAATCACGCTTTCCGAATGCCCGTCGATGGCATCTCGTCGTCTCGGCTCCGGTTAGCGTCGCGGTGGAAGCTGGGCGCGCCGTCATGCGAGACGCCCACCCGCCGATCGAGGTCTACGAGCGTGAGAATGATCGTTACACAGGCGTACTGGTCGTCAACGAGTCGTCAGGCTGAGTTCGTGTCTCACTGTCGGCGGCGCCGACCGCGGGACCTGAGTGGACATGGTCGGCGGTGGCGGCAGGCACAAAGGTGCGCAGAGGTCCGGCCTCGCCGTGGGGTAGAGAAATCAAGTGCGTACCGGATAGGGCGGTACCAGGCTGAAGATGAGCACCCAGGATGCTGACCAAACTGGCCGCGACGCCTGCTAGATCAGCGGCCGACCCGTGGAAAGTGGGCGTCGAGCAACCCCGAGTGGGAATTATCTGGTCGTCGGGCGCCGATACGTCCCACAGGCTATGGAACGGCTCGAGGCTGCCGTCGCCGCAGACTTGTTCGCCGGCCTTCCGATCGATGGTCAACGGGCCCATTTGCATGGGCGGCGTCGACACCGTCAGGATGCCGAGGGTGCCGGTTCGTGAGTCTGTTGCGACCTGCGCCAGCACTGGTCGGTCTTTCGGCAGTCGTGCGAGGTCGTCAAGCAGCCGACTGATCGCGACGCTGACTGTCGCGTCGATGATCAGGTCGGTGCTCAGGAACTCGTCGGCCGATGGAGTCATTGTGTCGTGCACCGTGATGTCTGCTGCGTCACTGATCGCGCGGAGGCGTCGCGCGAGTGCTTCCACCTTGGTGTCGCCGACATCTGCTTCGACGAAGTTCTGGCGTACCAGCAGGCCACCGGAGATCGTGCCGGGATCGCAGAGCAGCACCTTCGTCGCGCCGGCACGAACCACGTATTCCGCGATCCAGGAGCCGAGGCCGCCGCAGCCCCAGATGGCAATGCACTTACCTCCATAGGTAGCAACGGGTCGTCCGGCGTCTCGGCGGGTCGTGACCTCGGCGCGTTCATCGGATAACGGCCACCATTGCAGCGGTGTATCGCCGTTGAGTTCCGTGCGGTCGATGTCGATGATGGGGCTCCTGTTCCTATTGGATCGGACAAGTGCGCGGAGGTGATCGGCTCCGGGTGCGGGGATGTTGGCCGCTAGGAGGTGCGGCGGGCCGCCGGTGGGGTGCGGGACGGCGATGACGAGCCGTTGAGGGCTCCCGTCGGCCTTGCGGATTGCGCTGGCACCGAGCACGGTCAGCACCATGGATAACTGAGTTTGGCTAATCGGTCGTCCCGCGTACGGCGAGTCGGGGCGTGGATGTCCGAGATAGGGATTGTCGAGGGCGTACAGAAATTCACCAAGCGAACTACCGGCGCCGAACGGCAGGTCCGCGTCGAGGTAGACGACCGGTGTGTGATCGGCTTCGGTAGTGGCTGCGGGCCGCACGAGGGTCAGGTCAGACCGGTGAGGGGTCCGCGCCAGCAGCCATCCGTGGTGGGCACGCCTACTATCGCGGAGCGGCTCCCGCGTGACGATGGTGGGGGCTCGGTCGGTTGCGTGAAGGACTCCACCGACTGCGTGATAAAGCGCGGTCTGTGCGTCGAATCGTGCAGCGGCGGCGTCGGCGATCCAGGCGAACAGGCGGTCGAGGCAGCCGCCGAATCCGTTGAGCGGGTCCCACTCTCGCGACGGGTCGAGGTAGAGGCACAGGCGGTGTCCTTGCAGCACATGAGGATGGTGCAGGAATCGGAGGTGCTCGACCTCCGCGCGCGGGGGCACCAACTCGGATCGGCCAACCGTGACGATGACGTCCTCGTGCGAGCCGAGAGGGATGCCTCCGTCGACGCGTTGAATGTCTTGGGTGCGCAGTCGCAATTGCAGCCGCATCGATCCCGCCTTGTCGAGCCGGTGGCAGCCGACGATCTGTACGTCGTCGGGATAGGCGCCGGTGACGTTTCGCAGGTCCGTCAGGACTTGACGCTGCCACGCGCTCGGTCGGGGCTTGCTCACCCGGCGCGACCCGGCAGGCTCACCGTCGCTGCGCCGGCCGATCCTGCGCCTGTACCCAGCGCGCTGTACTTGCCCGCTGCCCCAGCAGTTTTCGGAGCCGCGAATCCGTCGCCGAACAGCGCCTGCCACTTCTTGACGCTCTTGTCGAAGTCGGTCTCGTCGTAGGCTGCCTTGATTTCGGCTGCGTGCGCGTGGATGCGGTCGCGGAAGTACGCGTACGTTTCCTGAGTCCAGCGATGGTCGAAGCTCGTGCCGGTGCCGGCCGGGTCCAGGATCATCGGTTTGGTCGGGTTGAGCTGGAGCCAGTCGTCGAGGTCGGACACGATGTGCAGCAGTGCGGTCGGCAGATCTGCGTAATAACCGGGGTCGACGATCTTGTGCCACTCCTTGACCTTTTCGCCCAGCACAGTGGTGAGCAAGATCGACCTGGTGCCGGTAAAGGAGTTCTTGTGGTCGCGAAGGAACTTCATGATGCGGATCACCTCACGCAGGTGCTTGTTAGCAATCGCGTCCTGGGACTTCATCCAGGCGGTGAAGCCGCCGGTATCGGTTCGTTCCCATTCGTTGTCGTCGCGGTTGATGATGCACTGGGTGCCGTCGGCGCGGATCACGAACGGGACGATGTCGAGGTGCATGGCGTTGTTGGCGTACTTGAGGTAAACGCACCGGCACTTCCGGCCGTGCGGCATGTCCTTGTAGGGCGACGTGTTGTGCAACACGCGGAAGATGGCGGCGCCATACTTTTTCTTGTCGTCATCCCAATCGGGGTTCTCAACCATCTGTACCATGAAGTCGCCGTCAAAAGGCTTTCCGTTCTGCGGGCGGATGATGGTCTTCTGCGGCCACGAGCCCTGCGGAATCTTCTTCTTGATCAACGGACCAAGGTCGTCGTCGGCCTTCAAGACCCCGTAGACAGTGTCGACCCGCTGGCTCAGCAGGTCCAGGTTGGACTGCGACATGTTCACGGTGTTCTCGAGGAAGTTCTTGAAGTAGTCGGTGTGTTTCATGAGTTGCCTCCTGGCGGTGTAGGGGTGGCCCGGCCGGTGCCGGGACCATAAGTCGGGGTGTACGGGTGCGCGACGTGGTCGGCGAACATCTGGGTGTACGTGGGGCTGAGTACTCGGCTCTGACCCGCAGCCAGACCAGCGAGGGCCTCAGGGCTGGCGCGATCCAGGGTGAAGACGGCCCCGGGAACGGTCACATCGAACCGGGCATAGTTGTGGGCGCCGACTAAGTGCGTCGCCGTGCCTTGGGCTCCACGGCCGGATGCGGCGAGCATCAATGGCGTCGCGGTGGTTGCCCACGTCGCCCAGCCACCAACGTCGAATCGCTTGGGGTGTTGCGTCCGTTGGTCGATAGTGCCGACGTTGAGCACCCGGATGCTGCGCAAGGGCACGTCGAGCATGCTGGCGGCCTCGCCGATCGCTACCACGGAGGGGTTATTGGCCCATACACCGCCGTCGACAAGCCGCTGCCCGTCGACTACCGCCGCTGGGAAGAATGTTGGCGCGGCCGTGGTGGCCATGGCGACGTCGACCATCGAGATCCGCCAGTCGCGGCGCAGCCGCTCGTGGTGGGGCGTTTTGAACAGGTGCACTTCGCCGCGCTGCACGTCCCACGACGGAATGACAAGTCGCTTGTGGCTCTGCCCCAGGAGGCGCGACCCGAGCACCTCCCCGAGCGCCTGCCGCAGCACCTCGCCGGAGTAGGCGTTGGTCCAAGGGCGCAATACGTAACGCCAATTCGCCCACCGGCCGTGCGGGAAGACGCGTGCGGTCAGCACCGCGTAGTGGTCGACGATCTCGGCAGGCGACAACCCCGCGCCGAGGCCCAGTGCGATGACCCCGCCGGCCGACGTCCCGGCGATGAGGTCGAACGAGTCGACGATGCAGACCCCGAGGTCGGCTTCCAACCGCGCGAGCACGTGCGCGGTGAACAGCGCCTTGGCGCCACCGCCGTCGAGCGCTAGCACCTGAAAGCGGCTCGGCGGCGACCCCGTGTGGGTCGGATTCTCGGAATCGCTGGGGTACGTGATCGCTCCTTCCCGACAGCCGAGCCTGGATGGATCGGCGCTACCGAGGTCTGACGTCACACCTCTGGATCCGTCCGGACCGGCTCGAAGCCTGCCGACGGTGACGAACGCGGAGGATCTCCGCCGGTATGCCTTCGGTCCTGTCGCTCCTCCGAGTGCCGAGGCATGCGCACCGGCAGCGTGTGCGTGAGCATCTTCGCGATCACCTGGACCAGCACGCTGCGATGGTGGGCGGCGGCATCGACGGCGAGCGGATCAATTACCACGGTGCTCGCATCAGCTGGTGGGTCCACACCACGCGCCGGGCCTCAGAGGTCAATTGCAGTCGCTCCGAACTCGGATCGCCCAAGGCAAGTACCTCGCCGGGCCGCATACCACTACCGGCCACATCGACCGTGGACGCCACCCGGAAGGAACGACGACGCGGGCGACCTCAACACGCGCTCCAGAAGCGGAAGGGCATTGAACCGCAGAACCGGCCACTTCCTAGAAGGCGTCGGCAACGCTGCCGGCACCAGATGCCCCGCCGGCCGCAGTCCGTCGAGATACCTTCGCATGTCTGGTTCCACAATCGCTTGGCGCGCGATTGCAGCCATCGTTTCGTCGAAGCTGTGCGCCACCACGAGGTGCGCGATCACGCCGTTCGACATTCGCCCCATTCGCTGTAGTGCCTTCCACCGCCGAGGTCGTGGGTGCTGATGTTGACGGTCCATCCTGATTCCAGCCTGCGTGGGGCAGATACCCCTAGGAAGTGTTGGATGAAGGTCATGTCCAGCGGCACTTCGTGAGTGGTGGGGACGTCGGAGATGGTGGTGGCGACACGCGTGTTGCAGTCGGCGAATACTTGACGTAACCACGCGCGAACGTCGGCCGGGATCGGTATTGGCGGTGTCATCGGCGTCCCGTCACAGGGTTGGGTGTAACGAAGACCGTGGAATGGCTCCCGCCGCCGCGTCCGGGGAGTGAGCGCAGCACGGACCTGCGGTTCCGGCCACAGGGATTGGGCCCGAATCGCTTGGGTAACATTCGATCCGACCAGTTCTTGCGAGGACATGAGACCGAGGAGTTCCGGTTCGAATAGGCTACTGCGGCGATACCCGGCGAGAAATCTGATATTCGACAGTCGAATCGGTGGTGGCTGACTGAATATCTCATGTCTCCAGCCACGGCGCTCGACAGCCCGGCGCGTCCACCGGAAGGTTTGTGCGACCGCTGGTTTCGTCAAGCGGTCGAAGGGTTTCACATCGACTGTTGAGACGCTCTCGGGATGACGACCACGGCGGGGGCATCCGTCGTCCCGATCGACG
>NZ_JBIMSN010000129.1:0-38489 GCF_043944905.1 Antrihabitans spumae | reverse complement strand
ACCACACCCCATTTTCACCCCAGCAGCGCGTCCGGAGGGCACCTTTAACTCACGAGGCCGAAGGCCGTAACAGTGCGGCAGCGATCTCGGGGCCGAGCGCTACTGCAGGCAGTGAACTGACGTGCAGCTCGACGAGTTCTTCCCTCCCCAGCTGCGGATCGTTGAGCCACGACAGCGTCGCCTCTTCGACGAACGCGATCCAGCCGCGGACCGCGAGCCGGACGCGCGGTGTGACCTCGGCGCCGCCGAGCGGAACGTTGGAGAGGATGCGCTCGACGAGAACCGACCGATTCTCTTCGGCGATCGAGCGCATTTCGGGATCACCGCTCGCGGGTCCGCGGAGGAGCGAGACGTAGCCGTCGCGGTGTTCGGTGACGTAGTCGACGTATCTGTTCATGACGTCGGTCAGCATCTCGAACGGCCCGAGTTCGGGGTTCGGCAATAATTGCCGAAGCAGTTCGTTGCTGCTGTGGCGGACGATCTCGACGTGAAAATCGCGTTTCGACGGGAAGTAGTGGAAGAGCAATCCGCGCGAGATTCCTGCCATCTTGGCGATCTCGTCGACCGAGATCTGCTCCAGACCGCGCAGCGACAGCATCTTCACGCCCAGCTCGAGTAGCTGGTCACGACGCTGTGCGGGGTCGAGCCGGATTCGCTTCACAACTCCCACACAAACACCTTACTGAATAAGAGTCAATAGACTATTGACTAGTTCTCAGTAGGACCTTATCGTTACCTACATGAGTCTCCAGGTTACAGACAATGATGTCGACCAGACGGGCGTGCGATACATCGACACGCTCATCATCGGTAGCGGTTTCGCAGGTCTCGGCGCTGCGATCCGGTTGAGTCAGGAAGGTAAGTCCGACTTCCTCGTACTCGAACGCGGCTCGGTCGTCGGGGGCACCTGGCGCGACAACACCTACCCGGGCGCAGCCTGCGACGTGCCGTCGCATCTCTACTCCTACTCTTTCGCGCTGAACCCCGACTGGTCGCGCTCGTTCTCCAAGCAGGGCGAGATTCAGAACTACATCAGCGGCGTCGCACGTAAGTACAACGTGCTCGACAAGCACATCTTCGATTGCCACGTGCAGTCCGCGCACTGGAACAACGAGACCAACACCTGGGCCGTCCAGACGAACAAGGGCAAGTTCGAGGCGAAGATCCTCGTCTCCGCGGTCGGCGCACTCTGCGAGCCGTCGCTTCCCGACATCAAGGGCATCTCGGAGTTCGAGGGCGAAATCTTCCACTCAGCACAGTGGAACCACGACGCCGACCTAACCGGCAAGCGCGTCGCCGTGATCGGTACCGGCGCCTCGTCGATCCAGATCGTTCCGAACATCGCTGACAAGGTCGAGCACCTCGACGTCTACCAGCGCACCGCGCCGTGGCTGCTGCCGCGTGCCGACCGCGAGTACACCTCGGTCGAGAAGCTCGCCTTCAAGTACGTCCCCGGCTTCCAGCGTCTCTCCCGCGCCGGCATCTACTGGATGCGCGAGACGCAGGTCATCGGCCTTGCCAAGGCGCCGATCATGATGAAGCCGCTCGAGCTTGTCGCCCGCGCGAAGCTGCGCGTCGAGGTCTCCGATCCCGAGCTGCGCGCGAAGGTCACCCCCGACTTCCAGATCGGCTGCAAGCGCATGCTGATCTCGAACGACTACTACCCGGCCCTGAGTCGCGACAACGTCGACCTGGTCACCGACGGCATCAAAGAGGTCCGCAAGGACGCGATCGTCACCAACGACGGCACTGTCCGTGAGGTCGACGCGATCGTCGTCGCCACCGGCTTCCACGTCACCGACTCCCCCACGTTCGGCACCATCTTCGGCAAGGACGGCCGCAGCTTGGCCGACGTCTTCGAGGTCGGCGGCCAGCAGGGCTACAAGGGCTCGGCGATCGCAGGCTTCCCCAACCTGTTCTTCCTCGTCGGCCCGAACACCGGACTCGGCCACACCTCGATGGTGTTCATGATCGAGTCGCAGATCAACTACCTCGCCGACGCAATCGCGACGATCGAGAAGCAGGGCCTGGCGACCGTCGAGGTCCGCAAGGACAAGCAGGACGACTACAACAGGGACCTGCAGGAGAAGCTGTCCAAGAGCGTGTGGATGAACGGCGGCTGCGCGAGTTGGTACCTGGACAAGCACGGCAACAACACGACGCTGTGGCCGGGGTTCACCTTCGAGTTCCGTCGTATGCTCGCCAGCTTCGACGCTGACGCCTACGACACGACCGTCACCGTCGACACCGACAGTGCCGTTACCGCCGAGATTGCGACCGTCCGATGAGCAAGTTCGACGGCCGAGTAGCCGTAGTAACCGGAGCAGGTTCGGGTATCGGCCGCGCGCTCGCGCTCGACCTCGCGCGTCGTGGTGCCAAGTTGGCGCTGTCCGACATCGATACCGAAGGCCTTGCCGAAACCGTTCGCCAGGCCGAGGCGCTCGGCGCCGAGGTCAAGTCCGATCGACTCAATGTCGCGGAGCGCGAAGCTGTTCTCGCCTACGCCGACGCGGTGCACGCGCACTTCGGCAAGGACAACCAGATCTACAACAACGCAGGTATCGCCTACAACGGCGATGTCGAGAAGTCCGAATTCAAGGACATCGAGCGGATCATGGACGTCGACTTCTGGGGCGTCGTCAACGGCACGAAGGCGTTTCTGCCCTACTTGATCGAGTCCGGCGAAGGCCACGTCGTCAACGTGTCCAGCCTCTTCGGCCTGCTGGCCGTGCCTGGCCAGAGTGCTTACAACGCAGCCAAATTCGCGGTGCGTGGTTTCACCGAGGCGCTGCGCCAGGAAATGATGGTCAACAAGCACCCTGTCCAGGTCACCTGCGTCCACCCCGGTGGCATCAAGACCGCGGTCGCGCGAAACGCGACGTATGCGGAAGGTCAGGACGCGGCAACGTTCGCCGAATTCTTCGACAAGAAGATGGCAATACATTCACCGGAGATGGCCGCTGCAACGATCACTCGCGGTGTCGAGAAGAACCACGGCCGGGTGCTCATCGGCTGGGAGGCCAAGGCCCTCGATCTGCTCGTTCGCGTCAGTGGCTCGTTCTACCAGCGGCTCGTCGCGGAGACCACAAGTCGCATCATGCCGAAGTCGCAGTAACTGGCGTGCGCAACCTGACGCTGCCACGCGCACTTGTGGCGACCTTGCTGCGGCCTGTCTATCGGCTCACGCTCAATCCGAGATTGTCCTTTGCGACGCAGCGACGACTTCTCGATGCCGGTGCACCGTTGCAGACGCTGCCGAGTGGCACGCTCGTCCATGAGCTCACCCTTGCCGGGCGTCGCGCCGAAAAGATCACCGCGGGAGACGATCACCGCTCCGCCGTGCTGTACCTGCACGGCGGTGGCTACACGATCGGGTCGATAGCAACACATCGCTCGATCGCCGCCCACATCGCGCGCAATGCCGGTGTGGCGGTGTTCGTCATCGACTACCGATTGGCGCCGGAGAACCCTTTTCCGGCCGGTCTCGACGATGCGGAAGCGGCCTACCTCGAGCTGGTCGAAGCACACGGGTACACGCAGGAGCAGGTTGCGATCGCGGGCGATTCGGCAGGTGGCGGGCTCGCATTGGCGACCGCTCGCAGACTGATCGACAACCACGGGGTACGGCCGGGTGCACTCGCCTTGATCGCGCCGTGGGTGGATCCCAACGTCGTGAGTCCGAGGGCGAGCGACCTGGTACTCACGCGGCGGTGGTCGATGTCTTGTGCCGCAGCCTATCTCGGCGACGGCGACTCGACCGATCCCGGCTACGCACCACTGCTCGGCAGCCTCGCGGGGTTGCCACCGACCCTGGTGCACGTCGGCACGACGGAACTGTTGCAGCCGCAGGCCGCGCTACTCCGTGACGGATTGCTCGCTGCAGGTGTCGAGGTCGAGTACACCGAGTATCCGACCCTGTGGCACTGCGCTCAGCTGCAAGCCTCGATGGTCGAGGACGCGGCTGCCGCGGTCTCCGACCTCTCACTGTTCCTGCGCACTGCGTTCGACAGGGCAGCCGACGAGGACGTCGCCTGACGTTAGAGGTTTGCGTCAGAGGTATTGCGTCAGAGGTTTTTGCGTCACAATCCGTGCGCATCGAGCCAGGATCTGGCGACGTCGGCAGGCCTGGCGTCGGCGTCGTCGATCTGGCGAACCAAATCTGCGAGATCCGCTGTATTCAGCTCGCCTGCAACGATATTGAGCTTCATTCGCTGAGCGTCGGTGAGTGCGCCCGTGCGGTAAAGCGGCAGGACGTTCTGCGCCGGATAGACGAACTTCTCGTCGACGAGCGTCACGAGATCGTCGTCCGACCCCGTGGCAGCCGAACCGCGGACAACCGCGACATCGGCGTCTCCCGTCTCCAACGCTGTGCGGAGATCTGCGCTCGGCAGTACTCGCGTTTCGCTGAACCTGCAGCCGTATTCGGCCTGCAATGCGTCGACGACGGACTGCTCCGGCGCCGCGGCCGCAGCCAATGTCAGCGTCGAACATGCAGCTCCGATGTCGGACAACGATCGCGCCGACAACTGCGTTGCTCGCGGCTGTGTCATCAGAAAGGCCGGTCTGTCCTGTGCCGCAGCGTAATCGGACACCGATAGCCCGTCAGGCAGTGATCTGTTGAGGACGTCGAACACCTCGTCCGGCGTCGATTGCGTCGCGTCGGGATTCAGATAGTCGAGCAGGTCGCCGCTGATTTCCGGCACCAGCGTGATGCCGCCTTCGTCCAGTGCCGCAAGATATTCCGCGCGATCGCCGATGCGTGGCTGGGTCCGTACGGTCGCTCCGGTACGCGCGAGGGCTCCCGCATAGATGTGCGCGACGACTTCGCTCGGAACGGAATTCGCCGATCCAACGACGATCGTGGTGCCCTGCGCCGCTGGGTCGAGTACGGAATCGGTCCCCCCGCAGGCGACGAGCAATCCGAACGCGGGAACGAGCGCAGCCGCCCTCGCCAACCGTGCATACGCGGACATGCGATCGGTCACCTCGAACCTTTCTCTGGTCGACATCTTCGCCGGGACACCCTTTGTCACGAGTTTGTCGGTGCGGGTCGATACACTTGCACCCTAGTCGCCGCCGCTGCGTCGGAAGGACACGATGAAGATCGACACCATGTCTACCTCCCCCCGCCGGTGGCTGGTGGCCGCCGTACTCGCGATCGCGATGGTGTCGACCGCCGCGTGTGGCGGTGACTCGGATCCGCTTGCCGGCGACGGTGGGGAGCGGAGTTCGGATCCGGACACGCTCGTCGTCGGGTCCGCCAATTTCCCGGAGTCGACGACAATCGCGAACATCTATGCAGAAGCGCTGCGCGCGAACAGCTTCGATATCGATACCAAGTTCAACATCGGCAGCAGGGAGTCCTATATCCCGGCGCTGAAGGACGGATCGATCGATCTCATTCCCGAGTACACCGGCAACCTGCTGCTCGCGTACCTGGACAAGAACGCCACCGCCACATCGGCTGCCGATGTCGACAAAGCGCTGCTCGCGGCACTCGGACCCGACCTCGCGATCGCCACACCGGCGCCAGCGGAGGACAAGGACGCCGTCGTCGTCACCAAGGAAACGGCCGAGCGCTGGAACCTCACGACGATCGCTGATCTCGCGCCGTACTCGGCAGAGGTCAAGTTCGCCGCTCCCGCGGAGTTTCAGGAACGCTCGGTCGGGCTGCCCGGTTTGAAGAAGAACTACGACCTCGACATCTCGCCGAACAATTTCGTCGCGATCGCCGACGGTGGCGGTCCGGCAACGGTCCAGGCCCTCGCGTCCGGCCAGGTCACGGCGGCCAATATCTTCACGACCTCGCCTGCGATCACGAAGAACGACTTCGTCGTCCTCGAAGATCCGAAGAACAACTTCCCCGCGCAGAATGTCGTGCCGTTGTTCAGCAGCGTGAAGAAGTCGGAAAAGCTGACGAAGGTTCTCGACGCCGTATCCGCGAAGCTGACCACCGCCGAATTGATCGAACTCAACGAGACCGTATCAGGCGACAGCAAGACCGAACCTGCCGAAGCGGCGAAGAAGTGGGTTGCAGAAAACGGATTCGACAAGCCGATCGGCTGATTGTGATCGAGTTCGCGCACGTCACGAAGCAGTACCCGGACGGCACAACGGCTGTCGACGATCTCGACCTGCGTATCGACGCTGGTTCGTTCACCGTTTTCGTCGGTCCGTCCGGCTGCGGGAAGACGACCTCGATGCGCATGATCAACCGAATGATCACGCCCACGTCCGGGACGATTCTGGTCGACGGGCGCGACATCTCGACCCTCGATGCGGTTCAGTTGCGGCTCGGCATGGGTTATGTGATCCAGAATGCCGGGCTGCTGCCCCACCGGACTGTCGTCGACAACGTGGCGACCGTGCCTGTGCTGCGCGGTGATTCACGTCGAGCGGCCAGACGTGCAGCCCTCGACGTGCTCGAACGAGTCGGTCTGGATCTTTCGCTGGCGACCCGCTACCCCGCTCAACTCTCGGGCGGTCAGCAACAGCGGGTCGGCGTTGCCCGCGCGCTCGCCGCCGATCCCCCGATTCTGCTGATGGACGAGCCGTTCAGCGCGGTCGATCCCGTCGTCCGCGAGGACCTGCAGGCCGAAATGCAGCGTCTGCAGGCCGAATTGAGCAAGACGATCGTCTTCGTCACGCACGACATCGACGAGGCCGTCAAACTCGGTGACCGCATCGCCGTCTTCGGCCGCGGGGGTCGACTGCAGCAATACGACGCGCCGCAGCGTGTACTTGCAGCGCCCGCAACCGATTTCGTCGCAGAGTTCGTCGGACGTGATCGCGGCTACCGAGGTCTGTCCTTCCGTGGCGCAGAAGATGTTGCGCTGCACGATATTCGAACCTCGACCGAAGCCGGCCTCGGTGACCTTCGGTTGCAGCAGGGCGAATGGGTACTCGTTGTCACCGATGCAGGCGCACCGCGGGGTTGGATCGATGTCACCGGCGTCGAAGCGCTACGTGCCGGGCGCAATCTCGCCGACTCCACGTCGGCGGGCGGTTCGCTGTTCGGCATGGGCGCAGATCTACGACAGGCGCTGGATTCGGCGATCTCCTCACCATCGGGAATCGGCGTCGCGGTGAACGAGGCCGGCGCGGTGATCGGTGGTATCGACGCAACCGAAGTCATCGCCCAACTCGCCGAACAGCGCAAAGCCGAAGACCAGGCGCGAAACAGTAAACATTTCGACGGAAAGCACTTCGAAGCGACCGATCGATGAATTACCTCATCGACAACTTCTCGACCGTTCTCGACCTCACGAAGACCCACATCTATCTCTCGCTGGTGCCGCTGCTGATCGGACTTGCAATCGCGGTTCCCCTCGGCACAGCTATCCGCAACGTCGGCTGGCTGCGCAAACTCACGCTCAGCGTGGCGAGTATCGCGTACACGGTGCCGTCTTTGGCCCTGTTCGTCATCGTGCCGCCGCTCGTCGGACTGAAAGCGGTCGATCCGCTTGTCGTCGTCATCGCGTTGACGATCTACTCGACAGCGTTGCTGATCCGCGCCGTCCCCGAGGCGCTCGACTCGGTTCCCGCTGCGGTCATCGACTCGTCGAACGCGATGGGGTTCGGGTTTCTTCGGCGTGTCCTCACCGTGGATCTACCGCTGGCGATTCCCGTGCTCACGGCAAGCGTTCGCGTCGTCGCGGTGACCAACATTTCGCTCGTACCTATCGGGTCGCTCATCGGCGTCCACGGGCTCGGTTTTCTGTTCACCGACGGCTACCAACGTGACTACCTCGACGAGATCGTCGCCGGCATCATCGCGGTCGTCGTGTTGGCACTCGTCATCGACGGTCTACTCTTCGTCATCGGCCGTCTGCTCACACCGTGGACGCGAGCGGGTAGGCCGAGCGCCAAAAAGGTTGCGGCACTGACGAAGGCAGCGCAACGATGAATCTTTTCGGCGACGCGCTGTCCTACATCGTCGACAACTGGGGCAAGGGCGCCGAAGTCGATGTCCTGCTCCTGCAACATCTTTGGTACAGCTTCCTGGCTGTGTTCGCCGCGGCAGCCATAGCGGTCCCCCTCGGACTGCTGATCGGGCACGTTCGTCGCGGCGAGGCGGTGCTGGTCGGTCTGGTCAACGCGATGCGGGCGCTGCCGACACTCGGTCTGCTCACCCTGCTGGTCCTGCTGATGGGGCTCGGTCTGACTCCCCCGATTCTCGCGTTGGTCATCGTCGGTATTCCGCCGTTGCTCGCGGGCACCTACGCGGGCATCGCGAACGTCGACGCAGCGACGGTGGACGCGGCGCGAGCGATGGGTATGACCGAGCCGCGAGTGCTGTTCCGGGTCGAACTGCCCAACGCGCTACCGCTGATTCTCGGCGGACTGCGGAATGCGACACTGCAGGTCATCGCCACCGCAACGGTCGCCGCCTACGTCAACCTCGGCGGCTTGGGGCGGCCCATCTTCAGCGGACTGGCACTACGCGAATTCGATCGTGTGCTTGCCGCTGCGCTGCTCGTCGCCGCACTCGCCGCCGTCGTCGACGGACTCCTCGCCCTCGTCGTGTGGGTGAGCCAACCCGGCACGGGCCGGTTGCGACGCACCCCGCGCGATGTGACGGCGGCGATCACCGACCTGGAACGGCGTGAGGGGTCGCCACACTCCGTTTGACGGCGTGTGGGGACCCCTCACTCGGGACGACTGGGGTTAGACGACACCCTCTTTGCGCGCTGCTTCCGCGACGGCTTCGGCGACAGCCGGAGCAACGCGCGGATCCAGCGGGCTCGGGACGATCTTGTCGATGCTCAACTCGTCGCCGAGCACCGACAGAATCGCGTTGGCAGCAGCCAGCTTCATCCCTTCGGTGATCCGACGTGCGCCTGCATCGAGCGCGCCCTTGAAGACGCCGGGGAATGCGAGCACGTTGTTGATCTGGTTCGGGAAGTCGCTGCGGCCGGTCGCGACGACAGCAGCATGCTTGCGGGCGACCTCGGGATGGATCTCGGGGTCCGGGTTCGACAGCGCGAACACGATCGATTCCGGTGCCATGCTCGCGATGAGCTCCTCGGGGATCTTGCCTGCCGAGACACCGAGGAAGACGTCGGCGCCGTCGAGTGCTTCAGCCGCGCCGCCGCTGCGGCCGGACGGGTTGGTCCTGGCAGCGAGGTCGATCTTGACGTCGGTCAGGTTGGTGCGGTCCGCGCTGACGATGCCCTTGGAATCGAGCACCGTGACGTCGGCGATACCGGAGGCAAGCAGGATGTTGGCGCACGCGACACCCGCTGCACCGGCGCCGGAGATCACCACGCGCAAGGTGTGTAGATCGCGCTTCTGCGCCTTCACCGCACCGAGCAGGGCAGCGAGGACGACGATCGCGGTGCCGTGCTGGTCGTCGTGCATCACCGGGCAGTCGAGCGCCTCGATGACACGACGCTCGATTTCGAAGCAGCGGGGAGCCGAAATGTCTTCGAGGTTCACGGCACCGAAGCTCGGCCGCAGCAGGATCAAGGTATTGACGATCTCGTCGACGTCCTTGGTATCGAGCACAAGGGGAATCGAGTTGAGTCCGGCGAACTTCTTGAACAGCGCGGACTTGCCCTCCATGACCGGCAGCGACGCGCGGGGTCCGATGTCGCCGAGACCGAGGACTGCTGTGCCGTCACTGACGACGACGACGAGCCGGTCGGTCCAGGTGTAGCGCTTGGCCAACGTCTCGTCGGTCGCGATTGCGCGGCTGACCTGTGCGACGCCGGGGGTGTACGCAATCGACAGATCGCGTTGCGTCTCGAGCGGTGCGGCCAGCTCTACCGTCAACTTGCCACCGATGTGGGAGGCGAAGATGTCCTCGTCGGTGATCTCGGACAAGTTGCTGCTTTGGGAATTGGTCGCTTCAGTCACAGAGGACACGATGACACTCCTGCTCAGGACCCGATAACTCGGGTCCGGGTTACTGCCGGGTATGTGGAAACGGGCTGTCGGATTGCGCTTTCCCGCAAAGATGAATGGCGGATCGATCGATCGAAACCGGTGCGTCGGTCTGCCGGACCGGGTGAGTCCGAACACGAGATCTGCCGCATTCTCCAGCGCGCGGGGCGGTGGCACCGACGCGCAGATGGAACTTAGTCTGCCACCGGCCTTTCGTGAGTGGAAATCGAGGGTCGTGGCCCTCGCGATCACCGTAAGTTACGCGGATTACCCGGGCGTTAGAACCGTCTCGCCGTACGCCGGCAGCACAGGTGAGGTTGCGGGCGGTGAGCTGTCGGTCAGGTCCACCACTGCGTCCACAGCAGGAGCCCGGTGAGCCCGATCACGACGACCGATGCAGCGAACGAGACGAATCCGCGTCTGCGATCGGCAATCACCTGCGCGATCACAACGGCGACGGCGGTGACGATGTGCCACGTGATCGACACGACGCCTGGTCCGGGGAAGTCACGATCGTTCCCGAGCACCATCGCACCGATCACGACGAGCGTCAGGACCACGACTCCCGCGGCGACGGCACCGCTGAGTCCGCGTATCGATTTCCCCACCATGGAACCCAAACTAGACAACCTCCACTACTAACAGCGCATTCGATCAGGACGCTTGGATGAACCCGCGGACCGAGTCCGCAACGAGTTGTACGGCAATCGCGGCCAGCAGAAGACCGGCAATCCTGGCGAGCAACGTGCACCGGCGGCACGCCACCGTTGACCGCGTTGTTGCGCTGATTCTCTTCGTTGGTCAAACACGCCACAGCTTCCCAGGCTTCGGCCTCGTGCTGGGTCGTCTTCGCGACGCCGATGTTGAAGCCACCGATGGTCACCTTGGCGGGCTGACCCTCGATAACCTCGGGGTACGGCGCGCTTCGGAACACCTTCGCGATCGCCGCGTCCTGTTGTTCCGGGGGAACGGATTTCAGGTCGAGGAACGGCACCGCCCCCGCCGTCGCGTTCTCCTTCATACTCGGCAACACGAACGGGTAGTTGACCTCCATGAACGCATTGCCGAACTCGAGTCCGTTGCGCGCTGTTGCCTCGTCGCTCTGCGAGATCGACGGATCGCGGCCGTCCGCTGTCGCGACGTCCTTCATGATCTGCAGCGCTCGCTGGGTCGCCTCGCGATGTTCCGGGGTGTCGTTGAGGGTCACCGTTTTGCCGTCGTCGGCGACGACCTGGCCGCCTGCACTCACGAGCAGGGTGTTGAACCACACCATCAGGCCCTCGTACTGCTTGGCCTGCACGCCGATCTGCGCCGGTTTACCTTCGCGCGCATTGGCATTCGCGATATCGATCGCGTCTTTCCAGGTCTGCGGTGGCACTCCGGCCGGCACCTGGTCGGGTCGGTACCACAGCAACTGCGTGTTCGAGTTGAGCGGAACGGCGTACAGCTTGTCGTCCCACTCCGCTGTCGCAAGCGGACCCTCCAGCGTCGACCCGTCCTTCAGTTTCGCGGAGAGGTCGTCGGGGACGGGCAGCGCCCAGCCCGCCTCGGCGAACTCGGCGGTCCACACGACGTCGAGGGTCATGAGGTCGAGGGTTTTGTCGTTGCCTGCGAGTCGACGCGCAAGTTGCAACCGTTGATCGTTGGCGCTCTTCGGCAGAGTGCGCTGCTCCACCTTGTAGCGCCCGTTGGCTTGCGCCGTGCAGGCGACCGCGGCCGCACTGTATTGCTCGGCGCCGTCCGCAGCGGTATAGAAACTGAGCACGATCCCGCCGTCGTCGGAACCACACGCGGCAAGCATCGGACTAGCGACGATGACCGCCGCACCCATAAGCGCCAGTCGTTTTCGTACCCGCACGGACCGCCTCCTGTTTCGCGAATGCAGCGACAGACGACGTCGGCAAGGCTCACGCGAAGGGCGCGCGACGAGTCGACGTTGTACTCGCAACCGGTTACTTGAATAACCTCTGCAAAACTATCTGAAACCAGGCCCGAACGATATAAGAAAGGCCGTCTTGTGTGGGCTAGAGAGCGAGTTTTGCCAGCAGGTCCCGCGCAGCCTCAGCAGATTTCGGATCGCAGAGCACGTCGTAGCGCCCGGCGACCAACTGCATCGACGACGCGAAGTCGCGTTGCCCTCTGGTAGCGGCGTAGGGGATGGCTGTCGAGATGACCCCGAAGATGATGCCGCCGGTGATACCGACGATCAGTGGTCCGAACATGCTTCCCGTCGTGAACAGCCCGAGCAGGAGACCGAAGAAGACGCCGAGCCAGGCGCCCGAAACAACCCCGCCGCCAATAACTTTGCCCCACGTCAGTCTGCCGAGAACACGCTCCACCTGCATGAGGTCGACACCGACGATGGTCACGTCCTGCACCGAGAACGCTTGATCCGCAAGGAAGTCGACAGCGCGCTGCGCTTCGGCGTACGTCGGATACGAGCCGATCGGCCAGCCGGACGGTGGTGTCGGAAGCCCTTGGCCCGCACGGTTGGAGCTACCCATAGGATTCGTCATGGCTATATTGTGCATCCCGAAACCGCACCTCGGGAGGGTCGGACCACCGCTCGGCCTCTAACCTGACACCCATGGCAGCGGTCAGCAAGGTATTCGCAGCCAGGCTCGCCGGCCTGGTGGTGCTCGGCCCCGACGGCGAGTCGGTCGGCCGCGTCCGGGACGTCGTCATCACGATTCGCATCGGTAGACAGCAGCCGCGGGTACTCGGCTTGGTCGTCGAATTGCTCACCCACAAAAGGATCTTCGTCCCGATGCTGCGGGTGACTGCCATCGAGCCGAGTTCGGTGACGCTGACGACGGGCAACGTCTCGCTGCGCCGCTTCGCCCAGCGACTCGGCGAGGTGCTCGTCCTCGCGCAGGTCCTCGACTCGAAGGTCCGAATCGACGATCCGGAACTCCCCGACCTGCACAACGACACCGTGTTGGTCGTCGACCTCGGACTCGAACTGACCCGTAGCCGAGACTGGGTTGCGGCTCGGGTCGCGGTCCGCGGTCATCGTGGTCGACTCGGCCGTCGAGCACCGCTGCATGTGGTCGACTGGCCGCACGTGCACGGCCTGACGCCGCAGGACCTCGCGCTTCCTGGCCAAGGGGTTTCCCAGATCCTCATGCAGTTCGAAGGCCTTCGAGCGGCTGATGTCGCGAATGCCCTGCGCGAACTTCCCGAGAAGCGCAGGCTCGAGGTCGCGATCGCGCTCGACGACGAACGCCTTGCCGACGTCGTCCAGGAATTGCCCGACGACGACCAGATCGATCTGCTCGGCAAATTGAAGGCCGAACGCGCCGCCGACATCCTCGAGGCGATGGACCCGGACGACGCTGCCGACCTGCTCGGTGAGCTGCCCGATGCCGAAGCCGAAACGTTGCTGCGATTGATGGACCCGGAGGAATCCGAACCGGTCCGGCGGTTGCTCGAGCACTCCCCCGACACCGCGGGCGGTTTGATGACGCCCGAGCCTGTCATTCTCAATCCCGCGACGACTGTCGCCGAGGCGCTCGCGCGGGTGCGGATTCAGGATCTGACGCCTGCGATCGCGAGTCTGGTATTCGTCGCGCGGCCACCGTCGGCGACACCGACCGGCCATTACCTCGGTTGCGTGCATCTACAGCAGTTGCTGCGCGAACCGCCCGCAAGTCTCGTCGGCGGCATCATCGACAAGGACCTGCCACGCTTGCGGCCCGAAACGCCTCTGGCTGCCGTGACGCGCTACTTCGCGACCTACAACCTCGTCTGCGGTCCCGTCGTGGACGACGAGGGGCATCTGCTCGGCGCGGTGACCGTCGACGACGTTCTCGATCATCTCCTTCCCGAGGACTGGCGCGACGAGGAGGGCGACGACAATGAGTGAGAAGAGGGTCGCGTCGGAGAAGGCCGCCGTCCAGTCGGCCCGGCAGCGTCTCGATACGCCCGTCGGTTCGCGTTTCGCCAGATTCCAGATCGACGTCGAAGCCGTCGGCCGAGTCGGCGAAAGTTTCGCGCGTTTTCTCGGTACCGGACGTTATCTGGCCATCCAGACCGGGATCGTCATCATCTGGATTCTGCTGAACATCTTTGCGATCAAGCTGCAGTGGGACCCCTATCCCTTCATTTTGCTGAACCTTGCCTTCTCCACCCAGGCGGCCTATGCAGCGCCGCTGATTCTGCTCGCCCAGAATCGGCAGGAGAATCGCGACCGGGTATCGCTGGAAGAAGACCGCGTTCGGGCAGCCCAAACGAAAGCGGACACCGAGTTCCTTGCTCGCGAACTCGCTGCATTACGAATTGCTATCGGTGAGGTAACGACCCGTGACTATTTGCGGCGAGAACTCGACGAAATCAAAGATCTCATGGTCGAGCGTTTGCCGAATTCCGCAGAAGGACGCAAGAATTCAGGAAAAGGATCAGGTTCCGGTAAATCACGACGCCGCGAGACCGAAGCCAAAATGGCCGATTCCGAAGACCGCCCCGTCACAGGTATGTAACCTGGGTCTCGTTGTCCCGAGCGGCCGGTCGAATATCGGCGCTGACACAATTCTTGCCGGGTGGTGTTTGTGGAATGCGTTTGAAAGCACCGATTACGGTCTCTGCTTTGGTCTTGGCCGGTCTGGTTTCGGCGGGTTCGTCGTCGAATTCCATGCCGAGCGGACCCGATCCGCGAACGCCTGCGCCTTTACTCGCCGCCGCCGAACAACCCGCCGTGACCGGAATCGTCGGTATCGTTCCGACGACCCACAAACCTGCGCGCAAGTTTCGCGAAGCGACGCCGGCCGCCGGCGTCCCGTTCACGGGCGGCGTCCCGTTGCGAGACGTCGCCATTCCCGGAATCGTCGGCGCACTCGGTATTCCCGAGATCGTGTTGGCCGCCTATCGCAACGCCGAACTCGCACTAGCCGCATCCGAGCCCAACTGCGGCGTCAGCTGGAACCTGCTCGCGGGCATCGGAAAGATCGAATCCGGTCACGCTGGCGGTGGCCGAACCGACGCAGCAGGCACGACGGCTGCGCGGGTGCTCGGTCCGACGCTCGACGGCACGCTCGCAGGCAACAACATCATCAGCGACACCGATGGCGGTGCGCTGGACGGTGATTCGATTCACGACCGCGCTGTCGGACCCATGCAGTTCATCCCTGGTACCTGGAAGTTCTACGCATCCGACGGCAACGGCGACGGCGTTTCCGATCCCAACAACGTTTTCGACGCGACGGTGTCGGCAGCCAAGTACCTGTGCTCGGGCGGTCTCAACCTCCGCGATCCGGCTCAGGAGTTGCGCGCCGTGCTGCGCTACAACAACTCGATGGCTTATGCGGCGAACGTGCTCAGCTGGTCGGCCGCGTACCGGACCGGCGGCTCACCATCGGCGGTGTCCATCTCCCCGGACCTGATCCCGCCCGGCGCGTCACCGATCGATGTTTCCGCGCTCACCGAGGCTGCAGAAGACAAGACGACGACACCTTCGACCACTCCGAGCGAGACCCCGTCCACAACGACGACGCCGCCACCCCCACCGATGATCGTGATCCCGGGCCTGCCGCCGATCCCGTGTGGCATCTTCTGCCCGCCGCCTCCACCACCGCCGCCCGCGGCAGACGCACCACAGGCTCAGGGCGCAGCGCCCGGTGCTCCTGGCGTGATGCTGGAACAGCCGGCACCGGCCGCTGACCCCGCTCCGATGCCTGCTCCCGTGCCGGCGTTCGGGCTGATCCCGCCGCTGTTCCCCATGCCGTAAGCGCCCGGCCGTGGTCACATGATCACGGTAGGGTAACGGAATAATCTCGAATCAGGTACCCTCGACTCCGGTTCAGTAAACGGAGCGCCTCGCACGAGGCAACGGGGAGGTATCGCTAGTGGGTCGCCACAGCAAGGCATCGAGTTCGAACGTTCGACGCAATTCCTTGATCGCGTTGACCGGGCTCGTTCCCGCTGGACTTGTCACCGCGGTGTCCACCGCCGGCGCAGACGCAGGTGCACCCATCTTCACCCAGCAGACCGCGCACGAATCCGTCACTACCGAGCAGGCTTCGGCAGCGCCGATCGCCGCCAGCGTCGTACCGCAGGCGCCCGTCGCCACCCCCGAGCCTGCGCCCGAACCACCTCCCGCCCCCGTGACACCGCCGCTGCCGACGAGCATCGCAGCAGGCGCGCTCGGCATACCGGGCGTCAACCTCGCCGCCTACAGGGCCGCAGCGCAGACCCTGGCCGCCCAGAACCCCGTGTGCAACATGCCCTGGACGCTGATCGCCGGTATCGGTCGCGTCGAGTCGACCCATGCGAACGACGGCAAAGCCGATATCGCAGGCAACCTCACCACCCCGATCTACGGTCCGATCCTCGACGGCAGCCTGTCGGGCAACAACGTGATTCACGACTCCGACGGCGGCGCACTCGATGACAACAGCGGTTACGACCGCGCTGTCGGACCGATGCAGTTCCTACCCGAGACCTGGAAGCGGTACGCCGCCGACGGCAACGGCGACGGGGTTGCCGATCCGCAGAATCTTTTCGACGCAGCATTGACGACCGGCAAGTACCTGTGCGACGGCAATCTCGACATGCGCGACCTCGGACAGCAGACCAAAGCGATCCTGCGCTACAACAACTCGATGGCCTACGTCGCCAACGTCGTGGCGTGGTCACTCGGCTATGCGACGGGGATCACCCCGCCCGCAGAGGCACTGCCGCGAATTCACTGACCCAGGCCTCCGTAGGATCGAGTTCATGTCAGTCGTCACGGAATCAGCCGTTCGGTCCGCACTCGCGAAAGTGGACGATCCTGAGATCCGCAAGCCGATCACCGAACTCGGCATGGTCAAGAGCATCGACATCGCCGACGATGCCAGCGTGCACATCGTCGTCTGGCTCACCACGGCCGGTTGCCCCATGCGCTCGGAGATCACCGGTCGGGTAACCAAGGCGGTCGCCGACGTCGCAGGCGTCGGCACGGTATCGGTCGATCTCGACGTCATGAACGACGAACAACGCACCGCGCTTCGCAAGTCGTTGCGCGGCGACTCTGCCGAACCCGTCATACCGTTCGCTCAGCCGGGCTCGCTCACCCGCGTCTATGCCGTCGCATCAGGTAAGGGCGGGGTCGGAAAATCAAGCGTCACAGTCAATCTCGCCGCAGCGATGGCGGCACGCGGACTGTCCGTAGGCGTTCTCGACGCCGATATCTACGGCCACTCGGTCCCCCGCATGCTCGGCACGGATGCTCGTCCGACACAGGTCGAGAAGATGATCATGCCGCCGATCGCACACAACGTGAAGATGATCTCGATCGCGCAGTTCACCACCGGCAACACCCCTGTCGTATGGCGTGGACCGATGCTGCACCGCGCACTGCAACAGTTCCTCGCCGACGTGTTCTGGGGCGACCTGGACGTGCTGCTGCTCGACCTGCCGCCGGGAACAGGTGACATCGCGATCTCCATCGCCCAGCTGATTCCGGGCGCGGAAATTCTCGTCGTGACGACACCGCAGCCCGCCGCAGCCGAGGTGGCCGAGCGTGCGGGCGCGATCGCGTTGCAGACCCGTCAGCGCATCGTCGGCGTTGTCGAGAACATGTCCTGGATGGAACTGCCCGACGGCTCTCGTATGGACGTCTTCGGCAGCGGCGGGGGTCAGGCCGTCGCCGACCGACTCACCAAGGCCGTCGGCTCGAACGTCCCTCTGCTCGGCCAGATTCCACTCGAGCAGGCAGTTCGCGAAGCGGGCGACGACGGCGAGCCCATCGTGCTGCGTGATCCGGAATCACCGGCTGCGGTCGCGCTTGCTGCTGTCGCGGAGAAGTTGTCGGTACGGCGTCGCGGTCTGGCAGGCATGTCGTTGAGCATCGACACGACTAAGAATTTCTGAACGCGCCCGCTCAGGTCGCGTCGGTGTCGATCGGTGGGCGTTCGCCCGAATCCGGTTTCGCGAGGTTCGACCCTGACGAACTCGGCTTCGAGAGGTTCGGTGTGTTGGACGCACGGAACTCCGGAGCCGCCGTCGGCTCGGCGGACTTCGGCTTCTCGAAGCTCGTCAACAGTGAATCGTCGCCGTCGAGAAGGTGTTTCGTGATCAACGACCGCGGCGTCATCCCACGCAGCTGATTGATCTCCGACAGCGGTTTGCGAAGATCGTCGAACTCGGGACCGAGTTCGTCCTTGAGTTGCTGGGTCGCGCCGCTCGCGTAGTTCCTGACCTGACGTAGGGACTTGGTCACCCACATCACCGCACCCGGAAGCCTTTCGGGACCGAGGATGACCAGTGCTGCAACAAGTAGCACCATCATTTCGCCCCAACCGATGTTTCCGAACATGGGTCAGTCCGAACCGAGCGTGATCTGCACGTCGACCAATCGGCCGTCGCGAACGAGCTGCAGCGGAACGGTCGCTCCGATCACCTGCGATTGCACGGCGACGACCAACTCGTCCGCGTTGGTGACCTCGCGATCGCCGACCTTGACGATGATGTCCCCCTCGACCAGCCCGGCCTGTTGAGCGGGACTGCCATCGCGAACGTTGGCGATCTCGGCACCGCTGGTCGCGTCGTTCACTACCGACCTGGCGTTCACACCGATGTCCGGGTGGCGCATCACACCGTCCCGAATGAGCGCCTGCGCAACACGGGTGACATCGTCGATCGGGATTGCGAAGCCGAGGCCGACCGAACCGCCGCTCTGGCTGCGAATCGCGGTGTTGATGCCGATCACGCGACCTTCTTCGTCGACCAGCGGTCCGCCCGAGTTACCGGGGTTGATGGCTGCGTCGGTCTGCACGGCGTCGATGACGGCATTGGTGTCGGAGCCTTCGCCGCTCAGGCGTACCGGGCGGTTCAGCGCGCTGACGATGCCGCTTGTCACCGTTTTACTGAGCCCAAGGGGCGAGCCGACCGCGACGACGTCCTCACCGACCTGCACGTCGCCCGAACGGCCGAGTTGCGCGACCGTGAGGTTCTTCGCTTCGACCTTCAGGATCGCGAGGTCGGTCTTGGTGTCACGACCGACGATCCGGGCCGGGGTCTTGGTGCCGTCCGAGAACAACACCTGAATCTTCGCGTTGCCGCTCGTATCCGTGGCCGCCATCGAGATCACGTGGTTGTTGGTTGCAATGAAGCCTTCGCCGTCGATGACGACGCCCGACCCCGTCGCAGCGTTGTCGCCGAGCGTCACCTGGATCGAGACCACGGCGGGCAGCACGGCATCGGCGACCTTGGCGACCTGACCACGGGGTTCGTCCGAGTCGGCACCGACCTGCTGCAATTCGACCTTGTTGCTCGTCAGGTCGCCGAAATCGACGGTCAAGCCGACCAACGCCCCGACCGCGCCGCCGAGCAGACCGACGACAAGAGCGATCGCAGCCAGCGACGCAAGAGCTTTCGGAGCGACCTTCGAGCCGAACAGCACTTCGCGAGCGCCGAGTTTACGACCGTCGGGCTTGGTCTCGGGTGCAGGCTTGGCCAACGCAGGCGGACCGAGGCGCGCCGCGGCGTCCGGGTCGCCCCAGGGGTCCGGCTCTTGCGTCGCACCGACGGGAGCGGTGAGGCCTTCGGGATCACGCTGAATGGAATCGGCTTCACCCGGCGGGCGACCGAAGGCCTCGGCCAGGATGGGATCCGGCGGGCGGACCTGCAGGTCCGGCGACGACGCGACCCGGCGAGCAGTGGGTACGAACGAACCCGTCACGCCACTCGGCCTGCCGAACGCGCGGGTGAAGGAATGATCGATCGCGGGACGATATACCGGGCGGGGTCCGAGCACCGGGGCATCAGCAGGTCGCAGGTTGCCGGAGTCCGTTTGCCGTGGCGTGGTCGATTCCGAGGTCACTCGGCAAACTCTACTTGCGCCAACGCAGGGACCACCGCTTGCTCTCGTGCGACGCCGGGTAATCGCGTCCACAACCAGGAAATTCGCCGGTAGGTATCTGACTGAGCGCTCCGAGCAGCGTCGCAGGTATCGACACGTGCGCGGACCGCCGCAACGCACCGCGTGCCTGCTGCTGAGCCTCGACTTCGGCAGCACATTCGGGACAGATGCCAACATGCTGCGCAGCGCGAAGGTAGGCGTTCATCCGAAGTTCACCGTCGACGTAGGCGGCTATGGCCTCGCTTGCCAGATGTTCGGTCGAGGAGAAACGGCGTACCGGGGGAAGTTTGCCGTCCTCAGGGGACGAACTCCCACTCCCGCTCAATGCCGTCATCAGGTCCTCCCGGTCGTCGCCGAACTTCGTCACCGACCGAGTCATCGGAGTGCGTGTTCGACCTTGTCGTCCGCGTCGTGCTCTGCGTTCTTGGCGTTCTTCGCCAGGTGCTCCCGCAATGCCTGCCGACCGCGGTGGATGCGGCTGCGGACGGTACCCAGCTTCACTCCCAGTGTGGCACCGATCTCCTCGTAGGACAGGCCTTCGATGTCACACAGCACAACCGCGGCGCGAAATTCCGGCGCCAACGAGTCGAGGGCAGACTGTAGATCGGGGTCGAGACGCGAATCGTGGTAGGCCTGCTCGGGCCCAGGGCCTTCGGCGGGAACGCGATCGTAGTCGTCGGGAAGCGCCTCCATCCGAATCCGGTTGCGGCGGCGGACCATGTCGAGGAAGAGGTTGGTCGTGATGCGATGCAACCAGCCTTCGAACGTGCCCGGCTGGTAGTTGGACAGCGAGCGGAACACTCTGATGAAGGTGTCCTGTGTCAGGTCTTCGGCATCCTGCGCATCGCCGGAAAGTCGGTATGCAAGCCGATAGACGCGGTCGGCGTGCCCACGGACGAGTTCGTCCCACGACGGCATGGTCGACTGCTCACCCGTTGCGTCGAAAGCCGCGGTGCCGCTCAGTTCGAACGTCGCGTCGGACTCGGTGGTGGTGTCGGTAGAGGTTTCGGTGGTCGAAATGTTGCCAGCGGCTGTGTTGTCGAGCTCGCCGCCGACCACTCCCGCCCGGGGATCGCCCGGGAGGTTGGAATAGTCGCGTGCCGCACTCACCGTGTGGATGGGTGAAACCTCCTGCTCAGGACCGCGGGGCGTCGAAATGTTCACACCGAACCCCATTTACGATTTTCAACTCGTCGGTATCGGGCTTTGTTCCCGCCGGATCGTTCGAGTTTCGTTCACGTGTTCGGCAGTTCGGCATCCACGGTCGGATGGTCTTGCGTGCCATAACTCTCTCCTGCCCCGATATGCCAGAGGTGAGAATCGCCTGAGGGATGCCTGAGAAATCTTCCTTGTCCGCTGTGGTCGCGCCTCGACGACCCGGGCACACGGCAGCTATAACCTCGGTTCGTGGAAACGAATGCGCAACGAACGTTGAACTACGTCGAGGAATCGGTCGTCGAGGACGAGATTCTGGTGGCTGCGCGGGAGCGTGCCGTCGATCTGGGTGCGGCGCCGGTTCCCCCATCGGTCGGTGCGTTGCTGAGCATGTTCGCTCAACTGCTCGACGCGAAGACGGTCGTCGAGGTCGGCACCGGTGCCGGAATCAGTGGTCTGTGGCTGCTCGACGGCATGCGTGACGACGGCACACTGACCACCATCGACAGCGAACCGGAGCATCAGCGCGCCGCGAAAGACGCTTTCCGATCCGCCGGGATCGCAGGCTCACGGACTCGGCTCATCAACGGCCGGGCTTTGGACGTGCTGCCGCGGCTCGCGGACGCCGGTTACGACCTGGTGTTCGTCGATACGACGCCGGTCGATCACCCGCTCTACGTGGAGCAGGGTGTACGTCTGCTGCGCCCTGGCGGATTGATCGTGTTCCATAACGCCCTGCTCAGCGGTCGGGTTGCGGATTCGACGCAGCGCGACGCCGCAACCGTCGCCGTGCGCGCTGCCGCACGTGCCATCGCCGAAGACGGGCGGCTGACCAAGGTACTGATACCGGTCGGCGACGGGTTGCTCTGCGCTTCTCGGGGCTAGCCCGCAGCACACGAACGCTCGCTTCGCGAAAAACGCTTGCCAAGCAATTGAACGAGTGTTTAAACTATTGAACATGCGTTCAACCCCTCAGTCCGATCGAGACCTGACCACCCGCGCCCGAATTCGTGACGCGGCGATCGTGGTGTTCGGCGAACAGGGTTTCGGAACTGGCGTTCGAGCAATAGCGACGGCGGCAGGTATCTCTCCAGGGCTCGTCAACCACCACTTCGGCTCGAAGGACGGACTCAGAGAGGCCTGCGACAACCACGTTCTCGAGGTCATCCGCGACGACAAGGCCGGATTCCTCACAGCTCCGAGCGGTGCTGTAATGCTCGCGAAACTCGCTGCAATCGAGGCCTACGCACCGCTCATCGCCTACATAGTTCGCAGCTTCTCGGCCGGCGGCCGGTTGGCCGAATCTCTTTTCGAGCATTTTGTCGACAACACCGCCGACTATCTGGCTGCCGGTGTCGCTGCAGGCACCCTGCGGCCAAGCCGCGACCCGGCCGCGCGGGCCCGCTACTTCACGCTGCAGGGCCTCGGCGGGCTGATGATCTTCTTCCAGACGAAATTCGAAACCGACGTCACCGTCGACTTCGGCGCAGCGCTGCGCGAGTACTCGGAGCTAACCACAATGCCCGCGCTCGAGATCTTCACCGAGGGCCTGCTCACCGACTCGTCGCTACTCGACGCACTCGTCGAATCACGTTCAACCACATCGAATCAGGAGTCAGCATGACCAGCGCAATCATCACCGTCGACGGCCTGCACAAACATTTCGGTCACTTCCACGCGTTGGACGGCTTGAATCTCGAAGTCGCACAGGGCGAAGTACACGGGTTCCTCGGACCGAACGGGTCGGGGAAGTCGACAACCATTCGGGTGCTACTCGGAATTCTGCGGGCCACCTCGGGCAACGTCAGCCTCTTCGGCAAGGATCCGTGGCGTGACGCCGTCGAGCTGCATCGCGACATCGCTTACGTACCAGGCGATGTCACGCTGTGGCCGAACCTCACCGGCGGCGAGACCATCGACCTGCTCGCCCGCATGCGCGGCGGAATCGACGCAACGCGTCGGTCCGACCTGATCGAGCGATACGACTTCGATCCACGCAAGAAGGCACGCGCCTACTCGAAGGGCAATCGACAGAAGGTTGCGCTCGTGTCCGCGTTCTCTTCCAACGCCAGCCTGCTACTGCTCGACGAGCCAACGTCGGGTCTGGATCCGTTGATGGAACAGGTCTTTCGCGAATGTGTTGCCGAAGCCCGCGAGCGCGGCGCGACGGTCCTGCTCTCTAGCCACATCCTTTCCGAAGTCGACGCACTCTGCGAGCGGGTCACCATCATCAGGGCAGGCAAAACCGTCGAGAGCGGGACGCTGGCATCGATGCGGCACCTGAGCCGGACCTCCATCACAGCCGAATTGCTCGGCGACCCAGGTGATCTGAGCCGGATACCCGGCGTCGAAGACATCACGATCGACGGCAACACAGTGCAATGCCAGGTGGACAGCAGTCATCTCGGTGCACTGATCCGCGTACTCGGCGACATCGGAGTACGGACCCTCGTCAGCGCGCCACCCACACTCGAGGAGCTGTTTCTGCGGCACTACGAGACCGACGGTGATGCCGTGAACGCTGCACACACAACGGAGAAGGTCGGCGCATGAGTACCGCAACTGTGCCGAGAAGTGCTGACCACGAACATCGTTCGGCGCTGTCCAACGATTTCGCGGGTACCCTCTACCAGCTTCGTCTGTTCGCGCGGCGCGATCGAATCGTGCTACCGCTGTGGACAGCAGCGCTCGGGTTACTGCTTCCCATCACCTACGTCGGCAGCATCGAAAGCGTCTACCCGACAGCCGCGGACCGCATAGCCTTCGCGACGACGACGGCAGCAAGTCCAGCCCAGATCGCCATGTACGGACCGATTTTCAACGCAAGTCCCGGCGCCGTCACGATCTGGAAAGCCGGCGCCCTCTACACGATCATCGCTTTGGCTGTCATCCTCACGGTCATCAGACACACCAGGGGCGAGGAGGAGAGTGGTCGGGCCGAGCTCGTCGAATCCGCCTCCGTCGGTAGATATTCCGGACTGACGGCAGCGTTGCTCCTTGCGATCGGCGCAGCAGGCCTGACCGGAGTCATGAGTGCCGCCGCGCTGATCGGCGGCGGACTACCCGTCGGCGGCTCGGTCGGTTTCGGAGCGGCGCTCGCCGGCTCGGGAATCGTCTTCGCGGGTGTCGCTGCGATTGCCGCACAGGTCAGCACAGGGGCTCGGGTCGCGCGCGGCGTCGCGCTCTCCGTACTGGCTGCGTCGTTTGCCATCCGCGCCGTCGGCGATGCCGGGTCGGGGGTCGCGAGCTGGTTCTCACCACAGGGCTGGTCGCTGCTATTGCGCCCGTACGCCGGCGAGCGCTGGTGGGTCCTTCTGCTGCACTTGACGACAACGGTCGTCCTTGTCGGCGTCGCCTTCGTACTGTTGCGGCAACGCGACAGAGGCGCGGGACTCATCGCCGAACGTCCGGGTCCACCTGCGGCGACTGCCGCACTTGCCGGCACCCTCGGACTGGCGTGGCGGATGCACCGCGGCACCGTCGTTGCGTGGACGGTCGGACTCGGCCTCTACGGTCTGCTGATCGGCAGTGCAGCAAAAGGAATCGGCGGACAGATCGGCGACAGCCAGGCCATCGTCGACATCATCGAACGAGCAGGCGGTCCGAAGTCGTTGGAAGAGTCGTTCATCGGGTTCGGCTTGACGTTCCTCGGCATAGCGGGTTCCGCGTTCGCGATCTCGGCCGCACTTCGGATGCACGGCGAAGAGGCAGCACAGCGGCTCGAATCGGTCCTCGCCGGTGCGGTCGGCCGGACCCGTTGGGCAGCAAGCCATGTGCTGTTCGCACTGCTCGGTCCCGCGATTGCAATGCTCGTCGCAGGACTGGCGGTAGGACTGACCTATGGGTCGGCCACGGGCGATATCGGCGGCACCCTGCCCGGCGTCCTCGCAGGCGCATTGGTCCAATTGCCAGCGATCTGGCTATGCGCGGGTATGACCGTCGCGCTCTTCGGTCTGCTCCCCCGGTTCACGTCCGTCGCGTGGGGTGTCCTTGTGACGTTCGTGCTGATCTTCATCGTCGGCTCGATCGCGAATTTCCCGCAGCCGGTGCGAGATCTGGAGCCTTACAGCCACTTACCCAAATTGCCTGGCGGTGAGTTCGTCGCAGCGCCGATCGTCTGGCTGTTGCTACTCACCGCGGCTCTGCTTACCGCCGGTCTGATCGCGTTGCGGCGCCGGGATTTGACCTAGGCCGCAAGCGGGTCGTGAGTCCTTTCGGAGGGCGGACCCTCCGAAAGGACTCACGAGCGGCGTAGCCGCCTAGATCCAAATTCCCTTGCCGACCGTGACGACTCCGCCGCTGCTGACGGCGAATCGCTCACGATCGCGCTCGAGATCGACACCGATCACTTCGCCGTCGCCGACGACGACGTTCTTGTCCAGGATCGCGTGCCGCACAACCGCGCCCTTGCCGATGCGGCAGCCCGGCATCACGACGCTGCCCTCGACCGTCGCGCCGGAGTCGATCATCACGTTGCTGCTGATCACCGAATTGCGGACTGTTGCCGCAGACAGGATGCAGCCTGCACCGACGATCGATTCCTGCGCGAGGCCACCCTGGACGAACTTCGCGGGCGGCAGATTCTCCGAAAGTCCGCGGATCGGCCAGCGCCGGTTGTAGAGGTTGAACACCGGGTGCACGGACACGAGGTCCATGTGAGCGTCGTAGAACGCATCGATGGTTCCGACATCGCGCCAGTAACCGCGATCGCGGTCGGTCGCGCCGGGCACCACGTTGTCCTTGAAGTCGTAGACATTCGCTTCGCCCGCGGCCACGAGGGCGGGAATGATGTCGCCACCCATGTCGTGATCGGAGTCGGAGTTCTCCGAATCGGCCTTGATCGTATCGACGAGCACCTTCGTCGTGAAGACGTAGTTGCCCATCGATGCGAACGTCGCATTCGGGTCGTCGGGCGTTCCCGGCGGATGCGCGGGCTTCTCGAGGAACTGAGTGATCTTGCCCTTCTCGTCGGCATCGATGCAGCCGAATGCCGTCGCCTCGCTACGCGGTACCCGGATACCCGCAACGGTGACGCCCGCGCCGGATTCGATGTGCTCCTGCACCATCTGCTCGGGGTCCATGCGATACACGTGGTCCGCACCGAACACGACGATGTACTCGGGATCCTCGTCGTAGATCAGGTTCATCGACTGCAGGATCGCATCGGCGCTACCCGTGTACCACCGCGGACCGAGACGCTGCTGCGCCGGAACCGGAGTGATGTACTCGCCCGCGAACCCGGACAGTCGCCAGGTCTGCGATATGTGGCGGTCCAGCGAGTGCGACTTGTACTGCGTGAGAACGCAGATGCGCAGGTACCCCGCGTTCACGAGGTTGCTGAGAACGAAGTCGATCAGACGATAAGCACCGCCGAAAGGCACGGCTGGCTTAGCTCTGTCTGCGGTCAGCGGGTATAGGCGTTTGCCGACACCGCCGGCTAGCACGATACCGAGCACATGCGGCTGGCTCCTCACATCTGCAAACCTATCCGTCGACAGACGCCACCGCTACCGTGCCCTTCCCAAAACCTTCTTTCGGGCCGCTCTCGCCACTGAGCAGCCGAGCGGATACGTTGGGAACGTGAGCACACCGGCGGCCCCCAACGTTCCTATTCGGGTGGCAATGATGACGCGGGAGTATCCACCCGAGGTGTACGGCGGAGCAGGTGTTCACGTCACCGAACTGACGGCGAACCTCGCGGAGCTGTGCACCGTCGACGTCCACTGCATGGGCGTCCCACGGGACAACGCGACCGTCCACGAACCCGATCCCGCGCTCGCCGACGCGAACCCAGCGATGGTCATGCTGTCGACCCAGCTGCGGATGGCCAACGCGGCCGCAGACGTCGACGTCGTCCATTCGCACACCTGGTACGCGGGCCTGGCCGGTCACCTCGCAGGTGCGCTCTACGGCGTCCCACACGTGCTCACCGCGCACTCGCTGGAGCCGCGCAGACCGTGGAAGGCCGAGCAACTCGGCGGCGGCTATCGCATCTCGTCGTGGTCGGAGCGCAACGCCGTCGAGAACGCCGACGCCGTCATCGCGGTCAGCGAAGGTATGCGACTCGATGTGCTCGACGCCTACCCCGCCGTCGATCCCGCACGGGTCCACGTCGTGCACAACGGCATCGACACCGAGGTCTGGCATCCCGGCCCAGCGCTGGATCCGGCAACATCCGTGCTCGCCGAGCGTGGCGTGCGTACCGACGAACCGATCGTCGCGTTCGTCGGCCGGATCACCCGGCAGAAGGGGGTCGGGCATCTGCTCGCCGCTGCAGCCGACTTCGACCCGGACATCCAGCTCGTTCTCTGCGCGGGTGCGCCCGACACACCGGAGATCGAGGCCGAGGTCGAGCGTGCTGTAGCAGAGCTCAGGAAGACACGCAGCAACGTTTTCTGGGTGCGCGAGATGCTCCCGACCGAACAGATTCGAGAGATCCTGTCCGCGGCCACGGTCTTCGTCTGTCCGTCGGTCTACGAACCGCTGGGCATCGTGAACCTCGAGGCGATGGCGTGCGAGACCGCCGTTGTCGCTTCCGACGTCGGTGGCATCCCGGAGGTCGTCGACGACGGCAGAACCGGAGTGCTCGTGCACTACAACACCTACGAGCCGCGGGCGTTCGAGAAACATCTCGCCGAGGCGGTCAACGCTGTCGCGGGCGACCCCGAGAAGGCCGCCCAGATGGGTCGAGCGGGCAGGGAACAAGCGATGACCGAGTTCTCCTGGCCTGCGATCGCACGACAGACGTTGGCGGTCTACGCCGACGTCATCGCCAAGCGCGGCCGGTAGGTAGCGACGACGACCGACGCGGTGACCGTCGTCGGCGTCGGAAGGGTCGCGATCCGCTCGGACCGTTGTTCGGGAGTGAGGTGCCGAGCCGTCGGACCCATCCCGACGACCGCCGCAATCGCGGCCACGTCGAGTTCCATCGTGAAGTCAACAGCGTGTCTGTCGACGCGGTCGAATCGGCCTGCCATGGACTCGCCGAGCCGTCGAGTCTTGTCGTCGTCGACCCGAACCATGCCCAAAGGTTCGATGAGCTCGCCGAGGTGACGCTGGGTCGGCGTGACGACGACGAAAGAACCATCGGCGCACAGGATGCGACGGATCTCGTCGGGGTTGCGCGGCGAGAAGATCGACAGCGCATGTGTGCACGAGCCGGTGCGAACGGGAAGGTTCTGCCACGCGTCGGCGACGATCGACGCCACTCGCGGGTGCGCGCGAGCGGTGCGCCGTGCCGCTGCCTTCGAGATGTCGACGCCGAGCCCGACGGCATCCTCGAACATGTCGACCGATCGTGCCAGGTAGTGCCCGGTGCCCGCGCCGATCTCCAGTATTCGCGGGTTTCCAAGATCGCTGTCCTCGCCAACTGCGGCAGCGACAGCCGTCGCGATGGGATCGAAATGTCCCGCGTCGAGAAACTCCCCGCGCGCGGTGATCATGTCGGCGGAATCGCCCGTCAGCTTCGTCGCTGCGCCGGCAAGAAGACTTACGTAGCCCTGCCGCGCAACGTCGAAACTGTGGCCGCGCTGACAGAGAACCGTCCGCTCTTCGAGGTCCAGATCCGATCCGCACGCGGGACACACGAGCAGATCCAGCGCATCGGCCAGCATTCAGGCCGACCTGTCATACATCAAAGAGCCCCGCGTGCCGAGCGGCATACGGGGCCGGCGACCGAAGCTCGCCTCAGCTGGTAACACCCTTGAGCTCATCACCCAGCGCTGCGGCTTCGTCAGGTGTCAGTTCGACGACCAAGCGGCCACCGCCCTCGAGCGGCACACGCATGACGATGCCTCGCCCTTCTTTGGTTGCCTCGAGGGGACCGTCCCCAGTGCGGGGCTTCATGGCCGCCATCCCTGCTCCCTCCAAGATCTGCGCAGTGGTTCCGCGCCTTGCTGCTCGCTGACAACTCGCGTGTGTTGCGAGTTACGAGGTTCCATTGTTCCCTATCCCGTTGGTCGACGGGTACCTGAGTTGCAAAACGACCGAAATGACGGCACTTCACATCCGTTCACCGGACCCAACAATCGGCCATATGGTCATCAACCATTCCCGTCGCCTGCATCAACGCATAGGCGGTCGTCGGGCCCACGAACCTGAATCCGCGGCGCTTGAGTTCCTTTGCCATTGCCGTCGATTCGGACGTCACAGCGGGCACCTGGCCTATCGTTTTCGGCCGTGCCCGTCGCGCAGGCGCATACGACCAGAGCAGTTCGTCGAGGTCGACGTCGAGCGCCTGCACGGCCCGCGCGTTCCCGATGCTTGCTTCGATCTTGGCGCGGTTTCGCACGATCCCGGCGTCGGTCATCAGACGAGTCACATCTGCCTCGCCGAACGCTGCCACACGGTCGACGACGAACCCGTCGAATGCCGCCCTGAACGCCGGTCGCTTACGCAGGATCGTGATCCACGCCAGACCCGATTGGAACGCCTCGAGGCAGACCCGCTCGAACAATGCGTCGCGCCCGTGGACCGGCTGCCCCCACTCGAAGTCGTGGTAATCGCGGTACAGCTCCGAGCCGTCGGCCCATGGACAACGCACGCGATCATCTTCAGGCTCGACCGTCACAGCGATTTGTGCAAAGACAGCTCAGCCAACTCTTGGCGCAGCGCGTCGATCTCAGCGCCGAGCCGTTCCAGCGCCCAGTCGACCTCGCTGGCCTTGTACCCGCGCAGCGCTTGCTGAAAGCGCAGGGCAGCGACATCCGCACCCGTCACGCCGGATTCGGGCAACACGGTCGCGGTCATACCCGACGGGATCGGAGCAAGCTCCTCCGAACGACCGAACACGGTGCTTGCCGCGAGGAACAGCACGGCGCCGACGACGGCGATGATCAACACGTAGAGCAGCATGGTGAGCATGTCACGATCCTGCCACGCCGTTATGGCCTCAGATTGTTCATGGGCGGGCGATCGGACAACGACACCTCGGTACTGACCGGTGTGAACACCTCGCCCTCGAGCGGGAACTGTTGCAGCGCAGCGCCGGAGTCCTTGATACCGCACCGACCGAGCATGGTTCCGACGATCTGTCTGCTCATCACACCGAGATCCGCGAGCGGCCGATTGCGGTGCTTGCGTACGCCGAGGTTCACCTGACCGATCGCATGCAGACCGAGCTTGTCGTACGTGTCGAGCAGCAGGCCGATCTCGACGCCGTAGCCGGGCGCGAACGGTACCGAAGCCATCAGCTCGCGTGTGCCCGCATACTCGCCACCGAGCGGCTGCAGCACACTCGACAGATCCGGTCGCATCGCGGCAAGCAGCGGTCGCGCCACCAATTCGGTGACCCGACCCCCACCGTTCGATTCGACCGACCCACCGTGCTGCAGCGGGCGGCGGTAGTAGCCCTTGACCAGATGGATGCCCTCGACGGTGAGCAGCGGTCCGAGCAGTTTCGGAACGAACGCCGGGTCGGGATTGATCAGGTCGGAATCGATGAACGCGATGATGTCGCCGGTTGCCGCGGCGAGCGAGCGCCACAGCACCTCCCCTTTGCCTGGCACAGGTGCGAGCTCGGGCACAGCCTGTTCGCGACTGATGACCTTGGCGCCTGCAGCGCGAGCGCGATCAGCGGTTTCGTCGGTCGAACCGGAATCGAGCACGATCAGTTCGTCGACAAGTCCACCGAGCAGTGGATGGATGGTGTCGATGACACTGGCGACGGTTTGTTCTTCGTTCAACGCGGGAAGGACGACCGATACGGTCCGTCCGTTCTTCGCGGCGACCAGGTCCGCGACTGTCCAGTCCGGCCGGTCCCACGTGTTCGTCTCGGCCCAGTCGCGGTGCGCGGGCGTGTTGGTGATGTCCGAGATCGTCATGCCAAACCCCTCACGGTATGAGCAGGCTGCCGGGTCCCCAGGATAGCGGCGACCATGTCGACTACCCGTCTCGTCGATGCCACCTCGTGAACGCGGAACACGCGGGCACCCCCGGCTGCTGCCAATGCCGTCGCTGCCAAAGTCCCCTCCAGCCGTTCTGTGAGGCCTACACCCAGAGTCTCGCCTATGAAGTCCTTGTTGCTGAGCGCCATCAGCACTGGCCATCCGGTGTTTACAAGAACGTCCACGCGACGCAACAACTCGAGCCCGTGATAGGTGTTCTTGCCGAAGTCGTGTGTCGGATCGATGAGGATCGCGTCGTCGGCGACACCGAGTTCACGCGCCCGTTCCGCGGCACGAACCACCTCGTCCACCACGTCGGCGACCACGTCGAGATAGCGGACGCGATGCGGTCGGGTCCGCGGTGTCGCCCCACCGGTATGGCTGCACACGATGCCTGCACCCAGTTCGGCAGCGACAACGGCCAACTCTGGATCCGCGCCTGCCCAGGTGTCGTTGATGAGGTCGGCACCGGCGGCGACGGCGTGACGCGCGACGCGACTACGCCACGTGTCTGCACTGATCAGCAACCTCGGGTATTTCGCCCGTACCGCAGCGACGAACGGGACGACCCGGCGTGTTTCCTCAGCTTCGTCGACATCGGCGCCCGGACCAGCCTTCACGCCACCGATGTCGATGATGTCGGCACCCTCGTCGACCGCGCGCGTCACCGCATCCATCGCTGCCCGGTCGGTGAAGTTCGCACCCTGGTCGTAGAACGAGTCGGGCGTGCGGTTCACGATCGCCATCACGAGCGCACGATCGACCGCGACAGGTTTGCCGCACAGCGTCGTATGCGGGCGCGAATTCATAACTCAATCTTGACACGACCGCGCAGGGCACGGTCGGCACCGACTACCCGCGGGGGGCCTTCGCCGCTGCGACCTCGTCGACGTAACCGTCGTAGGACTCGACGTAGCCCTTGTCGCGCCCGGCGAGGACGTAGAGCTCACCCTCGGCGTCCGGCGAGTACCCCTGCTTCCGCAACTCGACCTTGCGACTCTTGAACGTCGACGTCTGTTCGAGGCTGTCGACAACGCGGACGAACAGCGGGACCGCATACTTCGGCAGCTGGTCGTACAGGTGCGCAGCGACCTCCTTGCCGTCGAAGGACTTGCCCTCGTTCAACGTCACCGCCGCCATGCCTGCCTTGCCGTCGGCGCCCTCGATCTCGACGCCGAACACCACGGCCTGCGAGATGGCGGCCTCGGAACCGAGCGCGCCTTCGACCTCGGTAGTCGCGACGTTCTCGCCCTTCCACCTGAAGGTGTCACCGAGGCGATCGACGAACGCGATATGCATCCAGCCCTGCTTGCGGACGAGGTCGCCCGTGTCGAACCAGACGTCGCCGTCCTTGAAGCCGTCGCGGACGAGCTTGGCTTCCGAGGCATCGTCGTCGGTGTAGCCGTCGAACGGCGAACGATCGGTCACCTTCGCGAGCAGCAGACCGACCTTGCCTTTGCCGACCTTCTTCAGTCGTCCGTTCTCGCCGCGCTTGGCTTTGCCTGTTTCGTCGTCGTACTCGACGACGGCGAAGGGCAGCGGGCTGACACCGGCGGTCTTGTCGACGTTCAGAGCGTTCACGAATGCGATGTTCGCTTCGCTCGCACCATAGAACTCCACGATCCGGCTGATCCCGAAGCGTTCTTTGAACTCGTCCCAGATCTCCGGGCGCAGACCGTTGCCGACAGCAAGTCTGATGTTGTTCTCGTTGTCGTCCGGCTTCGGTTCCTGGTTGAGCAGATACCGGCAGAGTTCGCCGATGTAGATGATTGCGGTCGCTTTGTTGAGGTTCGCGTCGTCCCAGAATCCGGAGGCGGAGAACTTGGAGCCGAGCGCAAATGTGGACCGCGAACCGAGCACGGCTGACAGCGCGACCGTGACTGCGTTGTTGTGATAGAGCGGGAGGCAGCAGTAGAGCGCATCCTCGCCGTGCAAGCGAATACCGAGCCCGCCGAGACCCGACATACCTTTGAGCCAACGCATGTGGCTCATCACGCTGGCCTTCGGCATCCCCGTCGTTCCGGAAGTGAAGATGAGGAATGTCTTCTCGCGACCCGTGATGTCGGAGCAGACCGCTGGATCGGAGTCGGCCGCATCGGCGGCGAGCCGATCGAGTTCCTCGGCAGCGAGTACACCGTCTGCCGCAGTCTCCAGAGACTCGAGCGCTTCGGTGCATTCCTCGCCGACGACGAGCACACCGCTCTTCAGCAGTCCGATGCTGTGCGCGAGCACGTCACCGCGCTGGTTGTGGTTGAGCAGACCCGCTGTTGCACCGAGCTTCACGGTCGCAAGGATGACGAACAGCGTCTCGGGTCGGTTGTTCATCAGTACGCCGACGACGTCACCTCGGGTGACACCGCGGTCGGTGAGCACGCTCGCGTACCGGTTCACGGTCGCATTGGAGTCGCCGTAGCTGATCGACTTACCTTCGAACCGAATGAACGGACGGTCCGGGCGACTGTGCGCTGCGCGTTGGAACACGAGGCCGAGCGAATCCTTCGAGTCCGGGTTCTGCAGCAGGCCGGTGACGTTCTTTGCCATGCCGTACAGATCCGGCGCCATGGCGGGCAGCCGCTTCGCGATCTCGAAAATGCCGACGGTCGCTGGTGCACCCGAAGTCATCTATTCGTCCTTTCGGTAAACCCGCGCAGACATTCGTCCAGCGCTTCGCTTACTACGGTCGTTCGCACAAGCGTGTCCAGTGCCGTTTGCGAGACGAACCCGGTTCCACGCAGCCGATCCAGCCAGGCGAGAAGTTCGTCGAAATGCCCGAACGGGTCGAGCAGGACGACGGGCTTGGCGTGCATACCCAGATACGCGGCGGTCCACGTCTCGAACAGTTCCTCGAGCGTACCGATACCGCCCGGCAGCGTGAGAAACGCGTCGGCGCGCGACGCCATGACCTGTTTGCGCTCGCTCATCGTGTCGGTGACGATCAGTTCGTCGGCCTCGGTGTCGGCAACCTCGCGGTGCACGAGCTTCTTCGGAATGACGCCGATCGTTCGACCGCCGGCGGCCCTCGTCGCCGCTGCGACGGCGCCCATCATCGAGACGTTGCCACCGCCCGAGACCAACTGCCAGCCGCGTTTGCCGAGTTCGGTTCCGACGGCCGATGCCAATTCCAGATACTGCGGCTCGTAGACGCCGGACGCGCAATAGACACAGACGGTGAAGGTGCTCACCAGAGGTCCTCGGTGCCGGCTTCGATGTCGGCTTCTGTGGTCGCCAGCTCGCTATCGGAGATGATGCGAATGACCTCCGCGACGCTGTCGGTCACGTGCAGCAGTTCGACGTCCGCCGCCGAGACCTTGCCGCTGGTGAGCAGTGACGTCCTGATCCAGTCGATCAGGCCTGCCCAGAACTCCGTCCCGAACAGCACGATCGGGAACCGCGTCACCTTTCTCGTCTGCACAAGCGTCAGCGCCTCGAACAATTCGTCGAGCGTGCCGAACCCACCCGGCAGGCAGACGAAAGCCTGGGAGTACTTGACGAACATGGTCTTTCGCGCGAAGAAGTACCGGAAGTTGATGCCGAGGTCGACCCATTCGTTGAGGCCCTGCTCGAACGGCAACTCGATACCGAGTCCGATCGAGAAGCCGCCGGCCTCGCTGGCGCCGCGGTTGGCGGCCTCCATGACGCCGGGGCCACCACCTGTGATCACCGCATAACCCGCCGCCGCGAGTGCAGTGCCGAGTGCCTGACCCGACGCGTACTCCGCGCTGTCGACGTGCGTACGTGCAGAACCGAATACCGTCACCGCACGCGGCACCTCGGCGAGAGCACCGAAGCCTTCGACGAATTCACTCTGGATTCGCAGCACCCGCCATGGATCGGTGTGGACCCAGTCCGACGGTCCACGCTGGTCGAGCAAACGCTGGTCGGTTGTACTCGATTCGGTTTTCCTGTCCCGACGAAGCATTATCGGACCGCGATACTTCGGCTCGTTCGTGCCGGACTCGCCTGCCGTTCGATTCGGTATGGACTCCGCTGCTGACATGGCGCATAGGCTATCGGGTCGGGTGTGGTCGCTAGAGTTCGTGGCAGAGGATTACCAGCGAAAGGGGCGGGGCCATGCCGTTGCGGCCAGGTGAGACCATCGGCGGCTATCGCATCCAGAAGGTGCTCGGCGCAGGCGGAATGGGGACCGTCTACCTCGCGAAGCACCCGAATCTGCCACGGATGTACGCGCTCAAGGTGCTCAAGCCGGAGTTGACGCAGGACGACGAATTTCGGCTCCGCTTCCAGCGCGAAGGCAGTCTCGCGGCTTCTCTCGATCACCCGAATCTGATCTCGGTCCACAACCGCGGCGAAGAGGACGGCCAACTGTGGATCGCGATGGCCTACATCGAGGGCACGGACGCGGCCGTCGAAGTGGAGAAGGGTCCACTCGTGATGACCATGCGCCGGGCGTTGCGCATCATCACCGAGGTCGGCAAAGGTCTCGACTACGCACACGGACAGGGTCTGCTGCATCGCGACGTCAAGCCTGCGAACTTTCTGCTGTCCGGACCGGATCCCGCCGACGAGCGAGTTGTACTGACCGACTTCGGAGTTGCGCGCTCGGCCGAAGACAACCTGCATCTGACGGAGACGGGCACGTTCATCGCAACGATGGCGTATGCGGCACCGGAACAATTGCTCGGCCAACCGCTCGATCACCGCACCGACATCTACGGTCTCGCCTGCGCACTGATGAAGCTGCTCACCGGCTACGAAGCCTTTCCGTCGCCGATTCCGGCGAAGGTGATGATGGGGCATCTGCACGAGCCGCCGCCGCGGCCGAGCACCATCCGTGGCGAGCTGCCGCCGGCGATCGACGCGGTCATCGCGAAGGCCATGGCAAAGGACAAAGCCGACCGCTACGACTCCTGCCGAGAATTCGCCGAAGCTGCGACCGCTGCGCTGACCGAAGCGCCCCACGCGACGGGGCCGGTGGGCACCTATGCGCCGTATCAGGCCGGCCCGCAACAGCTCTATGCAAGCGGACCGCAGCCGACGTATCAACATCCCGGTGCGGCGTTCACCGGTCCCAACGGGCAGTTCCAGCCGCCACCCAAGCCTGCCCGCAGCACGGGTCTTATCGTCGGAATCTCCGCTGCGGTCCTCGCACTGATCGTCGGGGTCGGCATCGCCGTCGCCGTCACGAACTCGGGTGGCGATTCCAGCAGTAAAACGGCGGCCAACAGCAGCGCGCAGGCCGTGACCACGACGAAAGCCGGACCGACGACGACAAGTGTGTTCACCTCCGCTGCACCGGCTACATCGGAGGCTCCGATCTCGGCGGCAGACTGCCAGCTCTACGACGGCATCAAGGCCGACGTCGACGCCGCGATCGCCGTCAAGGCGCCCGACCACAGTGATCGCGCCAAAAAATACCGAGGCATCGCCGACGAGATCGATCCTGTCGCCGCCCAGATGGGGCCAGGCAAGGTCAAGGACTACATGAACCAGTCATCTACCGCAGCAAGGCAATTGGCGGACCTCGCCGATCGCGGTGGGGCCAGCGAGGACGAGCTGGAAGGGCTGCGACTGCAGTTCGTCGATCCATGGACGGCGTTGAGTTTTCTCTGCCTATAGATCTGCCTACCCCGTCAGGTATGCGCGCAGCACGTCGGCGACGTGGCTGATCTGGGCGACCGGGACCTGCTCTTCCGGCTTGTGCGCGAGGTTCGGATCGCCGGGTCCGTAGTTGACTGCAGGTATTCCAAGCGCCGCGAAACGAGACACGTCGGTCCATCCGTATTTCGCGCGGAATTCACCACCTGCAGCCTCGACGAGTGCGGCAGCGGCCGGCGCCGACAATCCAGGTAGTGCTCCCGGAGCGCTGTCGGTGATCGCAAAGTCCAGATCGAGTCCGTCGAACAGTTCGCTGACATGGTCGGTCGCCTGAGCGACGGAACGATCGGGCGCAAAGCGGAAGTTGACGTCGAGTTCGACGTAGTCGGGTACGACGTTGCCCGCCACTCCCCCGTTCACCCGCACCGCCGACAGACCCTCCCGGTAGACGCAGCCGTCGATGTCGACCGAACGTGCCGAGTATTCGGACAGCCGCGCGAGAGCCGGACCCAGCTTGTGAATTGCGTTGTCACCCAACCAAGCTCGGGCCGAATGCGCGCGCGTGCCCGACGCCGTCAAACGGGCACGCAGCGTACCTTGGCAGCCCGCTTCGATGTAGCCGCCGGAGGGTTCGCCGAGGATCGCGACGTCGGCGCGTAGCCAATCCGGGAGTTCGCGTTCGATGCGGCCGAGGCCGTTGTACTCGGCGGCGATCTCCTCGCAATCGTAGAAAATTAGTGTCAGATCCTGAGTCGGCTCGGCGACGGTCGCGGCCAGGTGGAGAAACACCGCATCGCCCGACTTCATGTCTACGGTGCCGCAACCGTGCAGGGTGTCGCCCACGCGCCGGGATGGAACGTTGTCGGCGATCGGAACGGTGTCGAGGTGTCCGGCGAGCAGTGCCCGACTACCGAGGCCGCGAGATGTCCTCGCCAACACGGCATTACCGCTCCGGATCACTTCGAAGCCGGCGGTCTGTTCACGTAGCGCGGACTCGACGGCATCGGCGATCACGGACTCGTCGCGCGACACGCTGGGGATGTCCACCAACGCGGCGGTGAGATCGATCGGGTCGGCGTGCAGGTCGAGGAACGTCACGATGTCGAGATTACTCAGGGTGTAGCTGTCCGTGCTGCCGGATCGAAACCGCCGGGGATTTCGTAGACGTTGCCGTCGAAGCCCGCGCGGAACAGCCGACCGTCTGCGAAGCCTGTGCCACTGCGGCCGTAACTGAGCACACTCGACATGGGGAGTCCGCTTGCCAGTACACAGAATTGGTTGCGGCCGTCGACGCGCAGAATCTGACCGGTCAGGTTGGCGGGCACGATCGGGCGGTCACGAGAGTCGAGCGTGAGACCATCTGCTGTCGTCGCGAAATCTCCACCGCCGAAGTCGACGATCGATTCGGGCACACCGGGATTGGCGATCGGAACCCGGCTGATGCCTGGATTCGCGAAGGTACGCGACACGTAGAGGTACGCGTCGCCGCTGCTCAACACCGCCCCGTTCGCACCCTGCACACGCGACCAGTCAGGCTGCACAACACCGTTCGGGTAGACGCGCCCGATCAACTGACCGAAGTCGTTGGTGGCGTAGATGATTCCGTCGCTGCCGACGTCCATCCCGTTGGCTGCGCTCAGCCCCGACGCGATCGGAGTGACGGCGCCGGTCGCAACGTCCACTCTGGCGACGGTACCGGGTCGGGTGGTGTCGCCGATGAGCACCGCCGGACCCGAGTAGCCGACGAGCAAGGTCCCATCGGGTGCCCAGGCGAGCGCGCCCGCGGAATTGCCACCGGGGACGGTCGCGACAACCACTGCGCCCGCCCCGGGTCGGTCGATGCGGTAGATGCGACCGGTGAGTAGATCGGTCGTGTAAGCGCGGCCCTGAGCGTCGACGGTCAAACCTTCGAGCGCAGCACCGGGGATCGATCCGACAAGTACCGGCGCCTGCCCCGCGCCTGCGCAGATCGGAGCGGCAACGGCCTGCTGCGATCCGAGCGTCGTGGCAGCGACAACGGCGAACGCTGCAGCAACGACTGCACGCAGCGATCTCCAAGATGAGGTTCGAATCGATTTCTCGGCCATGTCGCGAACTGTAGGCGGGCTGCGCCCGCTCGTGAGTTAAAGGTGCCCTCCGGACGCGCTGCTGGGGTGAAAATGGGGTGTGGT